>JALRDR010000593.1 GCA_023262145.1 Planctomycetaceae bacterium
GCTGCTCGTTGTGGTTGGAATGAGTGGACTGCTGCTGCTGTATCTGGACCTGGATACTGCTGTTTACTCCGAGTTGGCAACGCTGAAGGATCCAGTGTCGGCGACCACGATTCGTTTTCTGCACTGGTGGGACATGTTGCCGGCGGTGCTGGATTTTCCGGTGTTTGGAAGTGGCGTAGGGGCCTATCGGTACAGCAATCTTCCGTACGCCGGTCACTTCACGCTGCAGTGGTTTGGGCACGCGGATAACCAGTTTCTGGAGATCCTTGTGGAATCGGGTCTGGCTGGTTTCTCGCTGTGTGGGCTTGGAGTGTGGTTTACGTTGCGAACATCGGGACAGCTGCTGTGGGCGGATGAGGAACAGGGTTATCAGGTACGGCGTTACCTGGGGGATCGGATGAGCGGTCCGATGCTGGCGTTGGTGATTGGATTGAGTCTGCAGAATTTCTTTGACTTCAGTTTTTCGATTCCGGCGGTCGTGGCTGCAGTCGTGATGCTGGCGGTCATTCAGGAACGGATTCGAGAGCAGGTGTTCTGTGAGCGGCCGACATTCGCGGCGTATGCGGGAACCGGTTCAGGACTCAGTGGGAAATTCCGGGGAATTCCTCTGTTGATCTGGCTGATGCTGTCAGGTTGCAGCGTGCTGCTTGTTCCTGCGACGTGGCGTTCGGTGCGGGCGTACCCTGTCTGGGCTGAGGCGCGGCGACTGACGTCCATGCCGCGGCCTGCGACGACGGATCTTCGAGATCGCGGGGATGAAATACTGGCAGGGCTGGAGGAGGCACTGGAGGTCTATCCGGAGGGTGAGATGCTGCAGCGCACTCATGCCATCTTTCTGCAGACGATGGCTACATACTCAATTGTGCAGGAGTCGATGTTGGCAGCACCACCTCCCGAGACGGACAGTCGCATTCTGGATCAGCGGGAGAGAGAGCGTTTCCAGGAGTATTCGATCAGGTCGCTTTGTGTGAGATTCCTGAGTCCGGATAATGCAGACGTTGCGGGGGCTATCAGGGGTGTTTTCCAGCGTTCGCAGCAACGTTACCCGTGGTCGAAAGCATATACCGCTGTGCTCCGACAGAATCCTTTTGCGAGAGGACTTGCGGCCGATCTGTTCGCCGCAATGCAGTTTCAACCTGAAACTCAGGAGGAGGCTGAAGTCTTTGCGAATCTGTTGTTCAATGAGCCTGCTGCATCGCAGCATCTGTCCTATGTCGGCCAGCTGCGAGTGCTGAGTGGCGAGGTGGAGATTGGGTTGAGTCTGTGGGATCAGTCGCTGCGGTATTCTGAGACATTCCGCGCAGAGATCATTGCTGCGGCATCGCGCGAATTTGGTGCCAATTACGCGATGCAAAGGTACTTGCCGGAAAGTTTTGCGTACTGCAGTCAGGCCGCCATCAATTCTGCACCGGGCCCGGTACGGGACGAGCTGCTGAAGATCGCCGACCAGAAGTGGAGCCAGAATGAAGACGAGCCGGGTGGAAATGAGATTCAGCTGCGGGCTCGCACACTAATACTGCAACAGCGTGAGACCGAGGGGTTTGGAGTGCTTCGGGATGCGTTGGACAGGAATCCTGTGCATTTGTCACATCGGGTCCTGCTCGCGGAATTGCTGGAAGCCGGCGGATACAACGAAGCTGCCTACCGAGAGTGGGAGCGAATTCGAGATCAGGAGCCTGGATACCCGGGATTAATGAACCACCTTGATCGGCTGGTGCGTCTTCCCGCTCGCACGCTGCCGCGAGACCGCGATCTCCGTCCGCGCACCACGCGATGAACGCACAGTCTGTCGGATTCGCCGAATCAGACGATCGCGGCGGACGTGTGACTCGGGAAGCTGGGTGGACATTGTCGGCAGCGGAAAGGTTGCTGCCGCCGGTGCGGCGAAATGTGGGGTTGCACATGGAATTTGTGGACACATGTGGAGATGCCGCCTGGAACCCGCTAGTCTGCACGGATGCCTTCCAGTCAGCTGGCTGGGGCCTGCATCCAATTACGTCGCGTTCCTTATCTATTCTCACTATCCGTCAGAAGCAGTGCATCTCTCGAAAAACTGAGATCGCAGGTGGATTCTGACGATCATGCTGAGAGAATAAGGTAGATCGCTGACGGAGTTTTCGCCTGAATACCGCTGGAGTACTTACCCGTGGCAGTTGTTTCCACTGAAAGTCAGATTTTTCTACCGGCTGCAGAGGATGAACAGGCAGGTCTGGACATTCTGGGCTTTATCCGTCGTCGCAAGGGCTTTGTGATCCTGTTTACGATCTTTGGGATCGGGCTTGGTTACATGGGCGTGCAGCGTGAGGAGCCGATCTATTCATCAGATGTGATGGTGCAGGTGATTCACCGAGGCGGCGATGCCAGGGTTCGTTCACTGATGGCCGAGAAAGACCTCAGTGATGCTCAGCACGTTGTCCGGTCAGAAAAGGTATTGCGTCAGGCATATGCCAACCACGGTCTGAATACGCGATCCACGCTCAGTGGGCTGACCGAAGATCAGGCAATTGCGCGGATGTCTTCGATGTTATCTCTGAGTCCGCAGTCTGCGACGGTCATCACCATCGCAGTCTCAGGAAAGAACCCGGAGGATATTCGTGACATAGCAAATGCTGTTGCTGAAGAATACGTAGCGGCACAGCGGCACAACTACAAGGATGCGTCTGAAGAACTGAAACGCATTCTGGAAAGCGCTCGTGATGAATTGCATGGGCAGTTGAAGACAGCCGAAGAGGCATATGCCAGATTCCGAGAAACATCGAAGCTGTCCACGGATGGCGAGAACCCGCACCGTGCCCGCGCAAAACTGGCAGAAAGCAAGGTGACAGCGTATGAGCTTGAGAAGGCGGAGCTCGAGGCTGAGTACCGGTCTTTGCAGGATGCCATGAAACGGGGCGGAAGTCGCGAAGCGATTATGCTGCTCCTTGGTCGTGGTTCTGCGGTGGAGGGGACGGTCAATGACGTGACTGGTCGTCCCGCGGCAGCGGGGGATCTGGTTGCTCAGGCATTGTTTCCACTGGTAGTTCAGGAGGCTGAACTGCTCACCACAGTTGGTGCTGGGCATCCAAAGCTGAGGATTCTTCAGGAGCGGATGCGGCTGGTGCGTGAGCACATGGAGGCCAACATTGGTAACGAAGCCGCGACTGACGTGTCGGACATTGAGCCTCGTCTGGATTTCATTACCCTCTATCTGCAGTCGCTGCAGGCGCAGCTGATTGTCGTCAACGAAAAGCAGCGGGAGGTGCAGACGCTGGCTGTGGAGGCGGACAGTCTGGCCCGTCAACTGATGTTGGAGGAGATTGAAGATACGAACAAGAAGGCTGAAATGAGCCGGCTCAACGATCTGTTCTCAGAAACAACGTTGTCCATCAAGGAGATTCAGATGAACTCCGGGATGGGTGGTGTTACAGCATCAGTCCTTCAGCGGGCTCGCACTGGCAACAAGGTTTCGCCTGTGATGGAGAGATTTCTGAGCGTGGGCGCCCTCCTTGGTGCACTCGCGGGCGTTGCGATTGGCTATCTGCTTGAACTGGCAGACCGATCTTTCAGGAAGCCGGAGGACATCATCCGTGAGTTCGGCGTGCCGATCATGGGGCACATACCGTTTATGACAGAGCAGCGAATGAAGGCGAAGGCAAAGGACAGCCAGTTCGACCGGTCTGCAATCTCCGTGCATCTCCCGCGATCCCGTCCGGCAGAGGCATTTCGATCAGTTCGTACGGCTGTCTGCTTCAGTGCCGCGGCAGGCGAACACCGTGTTCTATCCGTGACCAGCCCTGCTGCTGGTGATGGTAAGTCCACGCTTGCATTGAATCTTGCCATCAGCCTTGCTCAGTCCGGAAAGAAGACCGTGTTGCTTGAGAGCGACCTTCGGCGTCCAAAGGTTCATAAGCTGACGGGGGCAGACAACACTGTTGGGCTGGTGAATATCCTGCGTGGTGAGGTGAGGCTGGAGGAGGCTGTACAGTCGAGTGAGGTTCAGGATCTCGATGTGATCTGCTGCGGAAGTCGCCCGAAGGATCCGGCTGAGTTGTTGGCAAAACCCTCCTATGAGGCGTTTCTTAATGAACTGAGATCGCTCTACGATTACGTGATCGTTGACACGCCGCCAATTCTCGCGGTGACAGATCCTGCGGGTGTGGCCGCTCGCGTTGACGGTGTGATGGTGTGTATGCGGTTGAGCAGGCATACCAGAGATCTCGGACGCCGTACGATGGACGCTTTGAGAGACATCGGGGCAACCGTTGCGGGTATTGTGATCAATGGGGTTGAGGAACGTGATTCGTATGGCTATGGAAACTACCGCTACTCCGACTACCGTTATTACTACAAGAATTACAATTACAAATACGGATACGGTTACGGCCGTTACGGGGGATACAACTCCTACGGGAGTGGCTACGGGAATGAGTATTTTGCCGATGATGCCGGCAATAAGGTAGAAGCTGCGCTTCGATCTGAAGGCGGCGGCGACAGCATTGAGTAGCTGGTTTGTGTGATTCCGGGTTCGTTTCTGTAAATTCTGATGAGCATGGGCTTGCCCTTGGGTACTCTCTGCGGCTGATTGTTTCTGCAGCCCCCAGTATTCCCCCAGAGACCCGGAACACGTGCAATTGATGCGTCGGAATGTTTTGTTTCTGAATCGTTCCTACTGGCCGGATCAGGAGGCGACTGGACAGTTGCTTACTGAACTCGCAGAGGGGCTTGCTGACGAATTTGATGTGTCAGTAATGTGTGGTTCCCCCAACAGCATTGCGAGGAATGTAGCAGGCAGCGACTGGCAGGGCGTCTCCCGACGAAATCGGGTGGCAATTGCTCGAGTTGTGCAACGGCGATTTTCCAAGTCGAGCCTGTTGCTGAAGTTATACGGGTTCCTTGCTTTCGCCCGCGCTGTTCGTCGATCCCTTCGCACGGCTCCAGCGGTTGATGTCTGTGTGTTTCAGACGGATCCATTTCTGCTCGCCTTTGAGGCGATGCGTTTTCGCCGACGTACTGGATGTCGTCTCGTAGGTTATCTGCAGGATATCTTTCCAGATGTTGCGATCGCGGCTGGTCTGACGAGGAACAATCTTCTTTGTCGTTGGCTGCGGTCGCGATTGTATCGTGTGTACCGCGAGTGTGATGCGATTATTGTGCTCAGCACCGATATGAAGGAATTGCTCGTCGGCGGCGGGATTGAATCTGCTCGAATTCATGTTGTGCAGAACTGGTCGGACACTGATCTTGTGAGGCGTATTGGCCGTGGTGAGGCATTTCGACAGTGTCATGGTCTGGCAGATCGGTTCGTGGTGCTCTACTCGGGAAATCTCGGCAGGACTCAGAATCTGGAGTTGCTCATTGAGGCCGCATCGTTGTTGCGGCATCGAGCAGACATCATGTTTGTTCTCATCGGAGATGGAGCTGAACGTCCCCGCTTACAGTCTCTGGCTGCAGATCTGCAGAACATCCGGTTCCTGGATTTCGTTCCGAAGGAGCAACTAGGGGAAAGTCTTTCGTGTGGCGACCTGCACTGGCTGCCTTTCGGGAGTGCTTTTTCAGGTTGCCTGATGCCGAGTAAATTATATGGAATTCTGGCGGCTGGTGGGTGCGTGCTGACGAATGCCGATCGGGGGACCGAACTGTATCGTGATGTAGTTGACGGCGGGCTTGGGCTGTATGTTGCTGAAGGGAGTGCTCAGGCGATCGTGGATCGGGTTCTTTGGGCTGCCAGTAGTCCGGCTGAAATTGAAGGGATGCGTCAGAAGTCACGAACTGCGGCGGAAGAGAGATTCACTGCTCGCCATGCGTTATCGGCAATGAGCAGAATTCTGCGAACAGTGTGACGGGTTTGAAGTGCGTGTTTCTACGGCAGGACTGACTGGATGAGGGTATTCATTGCTGGTGACAGGGGCATGGTAGGAAGTTCCGTGCGGCGTCTGCTCGAATCTTCGCCGGAAGTCGAAGTACTGCGAGTTGCCCGTAATGAGCTGGATCTGACGCAACAGTCGGCAGTGCGGAATTATTTTGAGAAGGAGCACCCGGATGCGGTGGTGTTCGCCGCTGCAAAAGTGGGTGGTATCCTGGCCAACAGCACGTATCCCGCGGAGTTCCTGTATTCGAATGCAGCAATGGCGGTGAATTGTATTCATGCTGCGTGGCAGAGCGGTGTGACGTCTTTTCTGTATCTTGGCAGTACATGCATCTATCCCCGGTTGGCGAATCAGCCTGTTTCTGAAGAAAGCCTGCTTACGGGGAAGTTGGAGGAGACCAACGAGGCGTATGCCCTGGCAAAGATTCTTGGTGTCAGGATGTGTTCATTCTACCGGCGGCAGTACGGTGTTCGATATCACTCGATTATGCCAACGAATCTTTATGGTCCCGGGGACAATTACCACCCTGAGAACAGTCACGTTATTCCTGGCCTTCTGCGTCGATTTCACGAGGCGGTTGAAAGGGGAAGTTCGGAGGTCGTCGTCTGGGGTTCCGGTAAGCCACTGCGGGAGTTTCTGTTTGTGGATGATCTCGCAAGTGCCATTGTTCATGCACTGCATATGGATGACCCACCCGACGTGATGAACGCCGGATCCGGTGAGGAGGTCAGTATTGCGGAGTTAGCGCAGTTGTGTGCACGTGCAGTTGGATTCACCGGAAGCATCAGGTTTGACACGTCAATGCCCGACGGCACTCCCCGAAAGCTGGCAGATTCATCCCGTCTGAGAGAGTCTGGCTGGAGACCGAGATACTCACTTTCGGACGGGCTGAGGCTCGCTTATCGTTCATTCATTGACGAGTCTGAGAGTCAGCGTCTGCGTGTCTGCTGAGGTTGACGCAGAGCGGCAATTGACAAGCGGGAGAGAGTGAGTGATGGCGGATGTTGACGGAAAGATTGCCTTTATCACCGGAATTACCGGACAGGACGGGTCATACCTCGCGGAGTTGCTCCTTCAAAAGGGCTACATCGTCCATGGTCTGGTAAGACGAGCGTCCACCTTTACCACGGGCCGCATCAACCACATCTACGCTGATCCGCATGTGGCAGGCACCCGGCTGTTTCTGCATTACGGTGATCTGACGGATGGGCAATGCCTCACGAACCTGATCCAGGAGACAGAGCCAGATGAAATCTACAATCTGGGAGCCCAGAGTCACGTTCGTGTCTCCTTTGATCAGCCTGTGTACACGATGCAGGCTACCGGTGCCGGTGCGTTGAATGTGCTGGAGGCAGCTCGCATTCTCCAGAAGAGGAAGAAGGTTCGAGTGTACCAGGCGTCTTCCAGTGAGATGTATGGCGAGGTGTTGGAAACACCGCAGACAGAAAAGACGCCATTTTCTCCCCAGAGTCCATACGCGTGTGCAAAGGTGTATGCGTTCCATCAGACGGTCAATTATCGAAAGTCATATGATCTGTTTGCGGTTAATGGAATCCTGTTCAATCACGAGAGCCCTCGCCGCGGCGAGACGTTTGTGACTCGCAAGATTACCCGTGCTGCAACTCGCATTCGTCTTGGTCTGCAGGATCGACTCTATCTCGGTAATTTGGAGGCAAAGCGAGACTGGGGTTTTGCGGGAGATTATGTCGAGGGGATGTGGAGGATGCTCCAGCACGATGTCCCGGAGGATTTTGTGCTGGCGACCGGACGTACTGAGACAGTGCGACGTTTCGTGGAACTTGTCTTTGGAATTCTGGACCTGGATATTGATCAGTATGTGGGAATTGACCCGCGGTACTTCCGTCCGGCAGAAGTGGATTTGCTTCTTGGCGATGCATCCAAAGCCAAAACGCTGCTCGGCTGGGAAGCGACCACAGATCTGGAAGCTCTGGCACGCATGATGGTTGAGCATGATCTGCAACTCGCAAAGAATGAGGCGGCACTCGCCAACTGAAGGAGCGACAGACCGAGGGAGACCAGGACGGAACGATGAAAGCACTTCTCACAGGAATCACGGGGCAGGACGGCTCATACCTTGCAGAACTTCTGCTCGGTAAGGGGTACGAGGTGCATGGTATTGTTCGTCGAGCCAGCAGCATTGGGCGTCAAAGGCTGGATGGTCTGTATCTGAATTCCGAGGTGTATGAACGAAAGTTATTCCTGCACTACGCCGACCTTGATGATGCGACTACGTTGCGCAGGGTGATTACCAAAGTCAGAGCTGACGAGTTCTATCACCTTGCTGGTCAAAGTCACGTAGGTCTGAGTTTCGAGATTCCCGAGAGTACATGTGACCTTACCGCAAACGGTACGTTGAGGATCCTTGAGATTCTCCGTGATCTGCCGCATGCGCCACGGTTTCTGCATGCCAGCAGTCGTGAGATATTTGGTACCCCCCGTGTAAGTCCTCAAAATGAGGACACACCAATGTTGCCGAATTCTCCGTATGGTTGTGCAAAGGCCTTTGCTACGAATCTTGTTCGAGTTTATCGTGAATCGCATGGCCTGTTCTGTTGCAATGCGATCTGTTTCAATCACGAGAGTCCTCGCAGGGGAGAGAACTTCATTACTCGCAAGGTCTGCCTTGCTGCCGCGGAGATCAGTCTTGGGTTAAGAAGTGAGCTTCCAGTGGGTGACCTCGAAGCCTCGCGAGACTGGGGTTATGCTCCGGATTTTGTACATGCCATGTGGTTAATGCTGCAGCAGGACCAGCCTCAGGACTTTGTGCTTGCGACGGGGGTGTCACATTCGATTCGCGATTTGCTCCAGTTGGCATTTGAGCACGTCGGACTGAACTGGAGGAAACATGTGCGCACCGATCAGCGTCTTGTTCGCCCCGCTGACGCTTCAAGCGTGCTGGGAGATCCGACTCGAGCCGAGCAGTGTTTAGGGTGGGTGCGAGGGGTGTCATTTGAGCCAATGATACGAAGTATGGTGGACGCAGATTTGCAGAGCTTACGGAGCCGAATTCGTTCCTGAGGCAACACTCACCGAGTGGGCAGGAGTCTTTGCACGGGGATTTGTTATGGCGACTCGCAGAGAACCCAGTGTGTTTTTGTTGCTGGTGCTGATGGTCACATGTTTTGCCGGTTTGAAGATATTCCGCAGGGAGTTTACTGGCGTAAGTCGGGTTCCTGGCGCAGCGCGAGGCGATCTGCTTGTCGACAGGGAT
>JALRDR010000604.1 GCA_023262145.1 Planctomycetaceae bacterium
GCCGCCCTGCCCATGGACGTCAATGAAGACGGCTGGATGGATCTGTACGTGATGAATATGCAGGGAAATGATTCTCTGTATCTGAACCAGGCTGGAAAGAATTTTGCCCTCAGAACAACTGAGTTCTTCCCGGCGACCCCCTGGGGGACGATGGGGGGCCGAGCATTTGATTTCGACAATGACACACACCTTGACCTTCTGCTGACCGACATGCACTCGGACATGAGTGAAACGGTGCTGCCAGCCAACGAGACAGCCAAAGCCAACATGCGCTGGCCTGAGACATTTCTGAAGAGCAACGGCAGCAGCATTTATGGAAACGCCTTCTATCGCAGCAACGGCGACGGCAGTTTCGCAGAGCTGTCCGATGCAGTCGGAGCAGAAAATTTCTGGCCCTGGGGCATCAGCACAGGGGATCTCAATGCCGACGGCTTTGAGGATGTCTTTATCGCCTCCAGTATGTGCTTTCCCTACCGTTACTGCAGCAATACGCTTCTGCTGAATGTGCGTGGAAAAAGATTTCAGGCGAGTGAAGGTGCGGTGGGCCTGGAACCTCGGCAAACACCACTGATCACACCGTGGTTTGAACTCGATGCCGACGGAGCGGACCAGAACAATCCGCTCTGCACGGACCGCAATGGTAACATTGTTGTCTGGTCAGCTGTCGGCAGCAGGTCATCCCTGCTGCAGGATCTGGATCAGGACGGTGACCTGGATCTGGTTACCAACGAGTTCAATGGCAGGCCCCAGGTCCTGTTCAGTGATTTGTCCGCGAAGAAATCCGCCCTGCACTACCTGAAGATTCGTCTGACAGGAACGGCATCCAACCGCGATGGACTTGGCTGCCGTATCACAGTTCACGCCGGCGACCAGACGTGGTGTCGTCAGCATGACGGACAATCCGGCTACTTGTCTCAAAGTTCCATGGAGGTTTACTTTGGTCTGGGAGACGTGAGCAGTGTGGACAGAATCACAGTGCAGTGGCCATCCGGGATGCTGCAGACCGTGAATGGTCCGATCCAGTCCAATCAGCTGCTGACCATCACTGAAGCCGAATGAGCTGTGCGCGGCGGAGCACGGCTTTGCCCCTGCCACAAGTGACCTGCGGGCCGCTTCGCACGAGTTCCGCTGACAGCAGAATGCTCGGACATGCCGACAAGGAATCAGGCCGAGCGGTACCATCACAGCCGGACGCGAGTGGCTGTGACCGGCCGGACAGCTGCAGAAATCCCACCGCACGTGCTTCCCCGGCAGGAATTGTCTGCGATAATCGGTGACCTGCCGAAACTTCCTCTTACTACAGCATGAACTGCGCACATGAAGCGTCGCTGGCTATGGTTGCTCTGCCGTGCAACGGCATTGATGTGCCCACTGATGATCGTCTCCTGCGATTCCGGCCGGTCGCCCACACAAACCGGACCGCAGACTGCGTCCTCGACCGCTGCCACGGACCGTTCGTCTCGCGACGCGAAAGCGCAATCCCAGCCGCAGCGTGCCCCCATGGACGGTCATCAGAGAATGCTCCGACTGCTGCGCAAAATCGCAACTGAATCCTCCTCAGCCAATCCGTATCTGGGCGACCAGGAAGTTCGCCAGCTGGAGGCCGACTTCCGCCGCCGGCCGCCTGGCGACCTTCCCACGGAGCTCCGAATTCGTACGGCCCTCGGCTTTCAGCTGCTCAGACTTGGCCGGAACGAGCAGG
>JALRDR010000657.1 GCA_023262145.1 Planctomycetaceae bacterium
GTTGTGATGATTCATCCCCCCACCCGATGATCTCCGCCCGATTGTCCCGGTTCCCGCCAAATCAGGCCTGATTCCCCCCGTTTTCTCTGTCGATTCTTTTTCTGAGACGCCGTTGTCGCCATAATTGCGTCACGCGCTGTCCGCACCCGGTCTTCTGCTCAGTACTGAATTCTTCGCCAGAAGGAAGTTTGCGATGTCGTTCCATCGCTGTCTGCACCCTACCGTCACAGTATTCATGCTGTTTGGCTTGACTGCCGTTCAGTTCGGCGGTGCGGTGGTGGCCCAGTCCGTTTCCACGGCCGGAGTTCAGCGGTCTCTGTTTCAGAACGAGCCGAACACGCCGGACAAACTACTTTCGTCAGCCAGAATCGCCCAGCGTCAGGATCGCATCACGGAAGCACGCAGTTTTCTTGCTGCGTTGCTTGAACGAGATCCTCGCTCACCCGAAATGGTCGCACTCCGGCAACAGTACGGACTTGCCCCGTTTATTCTGATGCGCATTGATCAGCGTCTGCAGCCGGAAGCCACCGATCTGCTCCTGCATATGCAGGCTGCCGTTCCCGAGTCCACGCCCGCAGAACTGGAACAGACCGTTGCTCGACTTGTCGCCGGTCGCGAAGCATCGCAGCGCTCCACTGTCCTCCTGCTTTCGGCCGGCGATGCCGCGTTGCCCGCACTACTCGCCGCCGATCTGCAAACACCTGCCGGTCAGGCTGCCGATCTGTTTCTGCAGGAGTACTGCAGCGATCTGCGCGGCGGACTTCTGGAATTGCTCAACGACGCCGACCAGCCCACTCAACTGCGTATTCTGCGGCTGCTTGCCGGCTGTGATTCACCGGATGTTGCTGAACATCTGCTCCGCTGGCAGTACATCGGTGCAGACCCAGCGGTTCGAGCGGCAGCGGCAGCAGCAGTTTCCCGGCTTTCCCGGGGGGCACTTGCCACAGACAACGCTCAGCAGGCAGCGTCCCTGCTTCTGCAGCGAACGGAAAATACTCTGTCCCGGTTTGCTCAACAGCAGAACGAAAGTAGTGGGGCAGAACTGACCGTGGATCCGGATCCGCGTCTGACCCCAGCGCCGTTGCAATTCGCCAGGCTACGGCTGACCTGGGTCC
The DNA here is from genome assembly GCA_023262145.1 of Planctomycetaceae bacterium. Taxonomy (GTDB): domain Bacteria; phylum Planctomycetota; class Planctomycetia; order Planctomycetales; family Planctomycetaceae; genus SXXK01. Next base: position 1,116 of record JALRDR010000657.1, read on the forward strand.
GTGAAATCTCTCCTGAAGATCCAGCACATGATCTGCTGGCCGACGTCCTCATCGCAGCGGCTGCCTCTCCGAATGCAGACGCTCAGCCCGGTGAACTCATCCAGCGATCCGCGTCACAGCAGATCGCCGTCCTGCACAAATGCCTGCAGCTGAATCTGGGAGTTGGCGCAGTCGAAGCCTTGCGGTGCATTGGAGTTCGTGATCTCCAGGCCGGTGACCTGGCAGGACTGCAGCAGGCACTGCACATTGCCCTGCAATCCAGTGACGCTCGTGTACGCATTGCTGCTGTGCTGCAGTTGCGCTCACGGCAATTGACTCTTGATCGTGCTGCAGACCGGCAACTGCTGGCGCTACAGACCGGCGGATTGCGACCAGAAGCAGTGATCATCGGTCCCGACGATTCCTTCCGGCTGAAGCTGCGGCACCTGCTGGAAGATGAAGGGTTCACAGTCGATGAAAGTGAAACAGGTCCAGTCGGTTTTGAGACGGCTGCTGCCCAGATGCGTTGCGAACTTGTGATGCTGTCACTGACACCGTCGCGCTGGCCAGCCGCAGTGACTCTTGCCAATCTGCGTGCCGACCTGCGAACAAAACAAACCCCTGTGGTGCTCTTTGGCCCTCCGGAAAAACGCATCACCGGAGAAGCTCTGGCTGCCGAATATGAACAGGTGTATTTCCTGACCACGCCAATTGGTCAGCTCACCTTTCCGGCGCAGTTACGGTCACTCAATCTGCCCACCGCTCAGCTGAGTGAAACGGATCGCAGTTTTCTGCAGTCCTTCGTCCGCTGACCCGCCGGCGACTGCAGAGCGTGACGCGCCCCCCCCCCCGTGGCAGCCTGCTGCTGTGGTCTGGTTCAATGCCTGCTCAGTGCGCAGGAGCGTTCACTGCTTTTTCGAACACAGGGGCCGTTCGATTCAAATTCCGCACGGCACGCTTTATCATTGCACATATCGGTGGTCTGCGGACGTTGCTTCAAGCTGCACCGCAGACCAGTTTTTTCCAGAGCTGTAGTGAAGGGGAGTTCTGAACATGTCCACCACCATTCCGGATCAGGCTGCTGAACTGGCTCCTGCGGTTTCCAGCTTTCTTGCCACGGATCTGCACAAAGCATATGTCGGCGGACAGTGGGTTGAGGCTGCTGACGGCAGCACGTTTGAAGTGCTCGACCCGGGAACAGGCAATCGTATCGCAGTCGTCGCCGGACTTGGCAAGGCCGATGTCGATCGCGCGGTCGATGCAGCCGCCGATGCCTTCAGCAACAGTGGCTGGGCCAGCATGCCTGTCGCAGAGCGTGCTGTGGCACTGCATCGCATTGCCGATGCCGTGGAAGCTCGCTTCAAGGAATTTGCTCAGATCGAATCGCTCGACTGCGGCAAGATCTACGCTCAGGCGGAAGCCGACATTCAGAACTTCATCGACACCTTCCGTTACTTTGCCGACCTGTCGCAGGCGGTCAACTATCGCCAGGTGATTGCGGTCAAGGGACACGAAGCCTGGGTTGCTCGGCACCCATGGGGTCCCTGCGGATTCATCATTCCCTGGAACTTCCCGTTCCTGCTGGCGGGCTGGGGGCTGGCTCCGGCACTGGCCGCTGGCAATACCTGTGTGCTCAAGCCGGCTGAAGACACGCCGCTGTCCGCTCTGTATCTTTGTCATGTCGTTCACGAACTGGGCCTGCTGCCGGCTGGTGTTCTGAACGTGGTCACCGGGCTTGGCGAAACAGCCGGGGCTGCGGTTTCCCAGAACCCGCGTTTCCGTCGCATGAGCTTTACCGGGTCACCGGAAGTGGGCCGGCTGGTTGCCGAAGCCTGCGGACGCAACCTGATTCCCATCAAGTGCGAACTGGGTGGCAAGGGTGCTGCGGTCGTCTTCAACGATGTGGATATTGCGAAGACTGCTCAGGGGCTGGTCAACGCCATTACCTTCCACACTGGACAGGTCTGCTGCGACGCCACTCGCTGGCTGATTCAGAAGGACATCTACGAAGACTTTGTGGCCGAGTGTAAAAGCCGTATGCAGGACGTGCAGATTGGCTATCCGATGGCTGCAGGTTCCCAGATGGGCCCGGTCGTCAACGCCAAACAGCGTGCCCGCGTGCTGGGGTATCTCGAAAAAGGCGTGGCCGACGGGGCTGACCTGGTGCTCGAAGGTGGTGCTGCGGAACTGGAAGGCCTGAACGGCTTCTATGTGAAGCCTGCACTGCTCGCCGGTTCACTCAACAACGTTGCCGCACGTGAAGAGATCTTCGGGCCGGTTGCTTACCTCGCACCGTTCAGCGACGAAGAAGAAGGCATTCGCCTGGCCAACGACACGGAGTACGGACTGGGTAACAGCGTCTGGTCGTCAGACCTGCAGCGGTGTGCTCGCGTGGCTGAAGCCTTCCGTTCCGGCAACGGCTGGATCAACTCCCACAACGTGGTTGTCCACGGCGTTCCCTACGCGGGAATTGGCAAGAGCGGAATGGGGGGTGGCGTGGTCAGTCCGGACACACTGGACGACTATCTGCGACCGATCTCCGTCGTGCGGCCACTGTGATCAGTTGCCGGCGATCGTGAATTCAACGACAGAGCAGGGCGGTTTTCCCAACAGGAGACCGCCTTGTTTTTTGCGCTGCACAAGCATGCTGGGAACCGGATGACCGGATGCCGGGCAGGGATCTTCCTTTGTAGGGCAGGCTCCCGCCTGCCTTCGGCCTCAACAAGCGATCACTTGGCGCTCGTCGGCCGGACCAGGGAACGAAGTGACGCAGATCCGGCAAGGCGGCCTCACCCCCACGCTGCCACACGCACAAGGGACGCTTTGCCGGATCTTCGCCGTCGCCTGGTCCGGCCTGCGTCGAGGATCATGTCAGGCGGGAGCCTGACCTACGGCTGGGATGCCGCGTTGGGGGAGGTAATTCGTCCAACGGGGCGAATTGGTTGCGCATTAACACCCGGTGCCACCGCGTGGATTGCCGCGTAGTGGCGGTTGCAGCGGAAGTCGGTAAGATCATGTCATCCTGCTGGTAATGAAGGATTCTCAAGGAGACTTGCAATGCGAGTAATCGTGTTGGCTGTGTGCTGGGTGCTGACGCTGCAGTCCTGCGGACACGCCTCCGACTGGCCACAGTTGCAGGGCAACGCGCTGCGTTCCGGGAACCAGCCGAACCTGCAGTTGCCGGAACAGCCGGGATTACGTGGCATTCTCCCGATGTCTGATGCCATTCTGGCCGCACCGGTCATCGTCGGCAACGATCTGTACGTGGTCGACGGTTCCGGGCTGGTGGTCTGCTTCGACCTGCAGCGTATGCAGCGACGCTGGGAATACCAGACGGCAGGCGGAGCCGGCAACTGCAACAACACGGCAGCTCCGGCCGTGGCAGGTGATTATCTGCATGTCGCCACCACCGCCGGTTACTACAACGTGCTGAATCGCCACGATGGCAGCGTTGTCCGCACGATTGATTGCCGCGACAGCATCACGGCAGCTCCGGTCGTGGGGAATGATCGAGTTTATTTTGCCACGCTGGGCGCAGTCATTCATGCGGTCGAATCGAATGGTGCCGAAATCTGGACCTGGGACTTTGTGCGGGATGTGGTTGGCTTTCAGGGCGACCGCTGGCTGGGATCTGACTGGCTGAAGGAACGTGGTGGTCGAGTCACCTGGAAAGATCACTTTGTCTGTTCTCGGGATATCTGCCTGATTGACGACACCATCGTCATCCCCGCCGGAGGCCGGACGGTATTTGTTCGTGATGCAGGTGATCGCCCGGAACTGCGAACCGTGGGGGTCATTCCCGATTTTGCCGGGAGCGAATACCCGGCCACGTTTGGTCAGAGTGCAGACGACCGGGGGCGAGTGTTTGTGCAGTGGCACCGTCGGGACAATGCCGGGCGCGTGGAAGTGCTGGAATTGCAGCCGGATGGCGAATTGCAGACCAGTTTCGTTCCCGGTACTCAGACGGCAATTGATCTGCCCGGACTGCTGAGTTTTACAGCCGTGGCCGTTCGTGGCGATCAGGTTTATCGCGTGAAACCGGAACAGGGCCTGGGACTGGTTCGGCACACTCTGAACAGTGAGGACGTGCAGGTATTGTGTGAGGAACCATCGATTACTCCACCGGTGTTGACCGCTGAACATGTGGTCTACGCGGGTCTCGATGGTGTGATTCGCCTGGTTCCTCTGCATGGCGGACCGATTGTGTCGTTGCCGACAGCAATGAAGCAGCCGATCACAGCCCCGCTGGCCATTAATGAACAGTACCTGTGTGCTGGCAGCGAAAACGGACTGTTGTATGTCTTTGGTCAGGCGACCGTACAGGAAGCCTCTGTGGCTGCTCCGGACGTCACGCGACTCCGCAGCCCGCTCACCGGAACTTTGGCTGGTCCGGAGTACGACTGGTACACAAACTATGGAGACTTCGCCGGCACCAACGCGAATGAGCAGGGACTGCGACCTCCATTGCGGATGCGCTGGGCGCGGCGGCTGGAAGGAACCGTCAAGCATCTGCCCGTCTGTGGCGGCGGCAGATTGTATGCGCACACTGCGGAAGGACAGGTCATTGC
>JALRDR010000658.1 GCA_023262145.1 Planctomycetaceae bacterium
GAACTTGTCCATAGCCGTCATCAGTCCGCTGCTGTCGACTCTGCGGCGCATTCGGTCGAAGCTCTTCAGCAGCGTCACGCGATCATTCAGTCGGCTGGACACCGATTGATCGACCGCAAGATTGCGAACCGCGAAATCCTCCAGCGTCGGATCACCGGGAACATTGAATGGTACGTAGGAGGGACCAAGGTAAGCAGCCCCGAAGCTGTAAACGTCCACTCCGGCACGACCGGGTTCTGTACCCGAAATGTAATTGGGTACCTGGCGATTGAAATGTTCCCGGCACTTGGCCACGATCGATCCGACAGCGGGGGCGTCATTGACAAAACCCGTTGGGGTCGCCGGGGCACGACCGGTGAGGAATCGTTTGTGCCCGCCACCATGATCGGCGAATTCATGAGCGACAGAACGGATGATGTTGTATCGCTGCGAACACTCGGCATGCAGCGGCATGAGTTCACAGACATCCAGCCCGGCGGTACGTGTGGCGATTGGACGAAACAGTCCGCGGTAATCTGCCGGGGCGTCAGGCTTCATGTCGTACATCTCCATATGCGGCGGCCCGCCGGGCAGCCAGATGAAGATGAGCGCCGTATCCTGTTCACGCGATGAATGATTGCCGAAGATCGATCCGGAGGCACCAGCGGCGGCTCCGGAAAACCCACAGACGCCAGCCTGCAGAATACTGCGGCGGCGGAGTGGTCCGGGGCACAGTGAAGTGAGCCGTTTGCGAGTGCCAGTCATCGAACGATCCTTTGATCGCAGAGTGGGATCAGCGACGTAACGAAAGTTGCAGCCTGCTGTTGTATCTTTCGGCAGCTTGAGCCATCTCACAATTCTCAACTTCAGGCAAACTTCTGTCAACGGGGCAGACTGCGCAATTCTGCGTATGCGGTCCGGAACAGCTTCAAGGATACAGAGAGCACGATGGACGCTGTCCCATCTCCGTCAATGGGATGTTCCCCCGCAGCAAGCTTGCACTGTCTGCGGCATTCAGCGTCGCTGCACTCCCGGATCCGAGCGCCTGCGGGAACTTTTGACCCGGATCCGCCGGAATCGACCTTCTGTCGCTGGCTACCGCAGGAAGAACTTACCAGTCAGCCCAATCTGTCACATCTGCCCGCCGAATCTGACAGCAGGGTTTCCTTACAGGCGGGCGCTATTGAGCGGGTGTTCGTGGGTACGCGGAGGGAAATGGATCGCCACTTTCCGGCATTGCCGGAGCGACACTCACGCGGAATGGCTGGCGTGCTGTTCGCCCTCTTGAAATGAAAAAGAACGGAGAGGGAGGGATTCGAACCCTCGGTGCCCTTACGGACACACCGGTTTTCGAGACCGGCACATTCGGCCACTCTGTCACCTCTCCCGGGGAATCAGGTTTCGCAGTTTCGACTTCGAAATGCCCGCGCCCACGTCGGGAGAAATACCCAAACTAATTCGCCATGTAAACCGAATGGCGAATGAAGCCTGTAGTTTCCGTCGCCTGACTGCGACCTTCCCGGGATTGTGGATGTAAAGCGTTGAACTGGGCAGCAACAGCCGGTGAATGAAATCGTTCAGGTGGGAAACGCAACGTGAGTGTATCCACGGATGCTGAGCCATTCGAACTGCTGGATCGCCAGCGGGATTCCTATGCATCTGTGATCCCCGCACAACACGCTCGAAGTGGAGAAAGGAGGGCGGAGCAAGGACAGGCGGGGATGGAGAAAGGGTGGAGAAAGGACAGGGGAGAAAAGGAAAGGGGAGAAAAGGAAAGGCATGGGAACCGGCAGGCAAGTGGCATTGCCAAAGGGAATCAAGGACAGGCATCGCAGCGTGAATCGCAGGGACAGGCATCGGAGCTTCGGGTCACATTTGTCATGTTGCCGAATTGCCACACAGGAGTCTCAGTACGCTCTGCCCGTCCGGTGGGTGGCACCGTGAAAGTGGTGGGTGGCACCGGCGATATGGTGGGTGGCACCGGGGATCCCGCGTCGGCAATCACATAGGGATGCAGAGAGGACAGGCATTGCAGCAGCTGGAACGAGGTGCGTTTTTTTGAATTCAGTCGCGGGTGGGTGGCACCGTCGGCAGGACAGTCGGCAATTAAGGACAGGCGTCACAACGCCAGGGACAGGCATCGGAGCTTCGGGTCACATTTGTCATGTTGCCGAATTGCCACACAGGAGTCTCAGTACACTCTGCCCGTCCGGTGGGTAGCACCGGGAATCCTGAAAATCCTGTGGACGACCTGGCGACTCGTGTTTGTTTTGCGATTCGGTGGCAATGTATGTGTGTTTTCGGAGAATCTCTCCGGATGGTGCACGGGATGATCTGCGGAACGCTTGACGGTGGTTGCGGGATCGACGCCTGTCATTGATTGCAGCGTGGTCATCGATTAGCTGTGAGGCTGGTTCATCGTTTGTCGGGAAGGCTTCCTGCAAGGACTCAGAAAGTGGATGAAGAACGCCTACGACACGAAATTGCTCATGCAGCAGCACAACTCCTGCGGAACAAGCAGGAGCATTCCTTTATGGCGGCGCGCTGGAGAGCTGCGCGAGCGATTACTCGCCGTTACCTGCCGACGGCCGCTTTGCCCACTGATTTCGAAATCCGCCAGGCACTTGACCAGCTGCTGGGTGCCCCAGCTTGTGCATCAGTAACAGCGGAGTCGGATGGGACGCAGGAGCGGCTGCTGTCACTTCTGCTGCCGCTGGATCGAGTTCGCTGGAAGTCTGCAGAGCATCCGGAAAGCGATGTCCTTTACCACAGTCTGCAGGTCTTCGAACTGGCTCGAGATCGCTGTCCGTGGGATGTTGAACTGCATGCTGCGGCGCTGCTGCATGACATCGGTCAGGGTGTCGACCCGATCCAGCCCATTGACTCAGCCTTGGCGCTGCTGCAGGGACTGGTCTCTGAGCGGACGCTGGTTCTGATCAGCCTGCTGGAGGAAGCGACATCAGTTTTTCAGGGACGGGCGGGTGCCCGAGCAACTCGCCGCATTCGTCAGTCCCCTGACGCAGAATCGCTCAAGCTGCTTGTCGAATGTGACCAATCCGGGCGTGTTTCCGGATTCAGCGTGTGCACACCTGAGGAAGCAGTCGACTGGATTCTTCGTTCAGACGATCAGAGTTCAGCATACGACACGTGAGGATTTGCAGCGTGTCATTCTCCAGCCAGCCACTACTCCTGTGCTGACACTGCCGCTGTGGCCGGCGCTTCGGCGACATCATTTGCACCGGATGTTTTTGCCAGCCAGGGTGCGATCACGAGTGCGGCGACGGAGACGAGCTTCAGCAGAATATTCAGGGATGGACCAGACGTGTCCTTGAAAGGATCTCCGACGGTATCCCCAACAACAGCCGCGGCGTGTGCATCACTTCCTCGCCCGTGGTGTACGCCACCGACGTCCGCACCGCCTTCGATGACTTTCTTGGCATTGTCCCAGGCACCACCAGCATTGGACTGGAAGATTGCCAGCAGGACACCGCTGACGGTCACACCGGCCAGCAGCCCACCCAGCATTTCACCACCACCAAGGAAGCCGATCAGCAGCGGTCCGGAAACGGCCATCAATCCGGGCAGAATCATTTCTCTGAGCGAAGCTCGTGTTGAGATGGCAATGCAGGAGTCACAATCAGCCTCGGAGATTGCCTTGTCCAGAATTCGGCGATCTTCTTCGCTCCATTCATCCGCCGGCAGATGCTGATTCTTCTGATACAATTCGAGTGCTGCTGCCATTACAGGGATTTCTCGAAACTGTCGTCGCACTTCCTCAATCATACTGGCAGCAGCTCTTCCGACCGACTGCATTGCCATGGCAGAGAACAGGAACGGCATCATTCCACCGATGAACAATCCGCACATGACATTTGGTGCAGCAACATTGATTGAGCTCAGCTTTGCGGTGGTCATGTAGGCGCTGAACAGAGCAAGTGCGGTCAGCGATGCAGAACCAATGGCGAATCCCTTGCCGATTGCCGCAGTCGTATTGCCCACGGCATCCAGACGATCAGTACGCTCGCGGACATCCTTTGGCAGTCCGCTCATCTCTGCAATCCCGCCTGCGTTATCGGCGATTGGACCGTACGCATCGACCGCCAGCTGGATTCCGGTATTCGAAAGCATGCCGACAGCCGCGATTGCAATTCCATACAGGCCGGCGAGGTGATATGCGCCAAGGATTGCAAAGGCAATCACCAGCATCGGAATCGCTGTGGAGCGCATCCCGATGCTCATACCCGCAATCACATTTGTTGCTGGTCCGGTTACTGATTGATTGACGATTTCCTGCACAGGCTTCTTACCGGCGCCGGTGTAGTATTCGGTCACAAAGCCGATAGCGAGCCCTGCTCCGAGCCCGATGAGACTCGCGGCAAAGACACCCATGCGCGAAACCGTAACGCCTTCCGGCGAGGTCCAGCCCTGTGGCAGAACGAACAGGATCAGGACGAGGCTGGACACCAGCATGATTGCTGCGGAGATCAATTCAGCCCGATGCAGCGCCTGTTGCGGATCAACACTTTCATCGCGCGACACGAACAATGAGCCGATCAGTGATGCGAGCACACCTGCAGCGCCCAGCAGCAGCGGAAGCAGAACCGGGCTCATGAAATCGGCATCTTGAGCGAATCCCGTGCCGGCAGCAACAGCCGCCCCAAGTACCATGGCACCGATGATTGCCCCGACATAGCTCTCGAAAAGATCCGCACCCATCCCGGCAACGTCACCAACATTATCGCCGACGTTATCGGCAATGGTGGCAGGATTGAGCGGATGGTCTTCAGGGATCCCGGCTTCAACTTTCCCAACGAGGTCAGCACCAACATCTGCGGCTTTGGTGTAGATTCCTCCGCCCAGACGAGCAAACAAGGCAACAGAAGATGCCCCGAATGAGAATCCCGTCAGGACATTGATCACTCGAGCCATCTGATCCGGGCTGTCACCTATGACAGAGGTGAAGAACAGAAACAGCGAACTCAGCCCCAGAATCCCCAGTCCGACGACGGTGAGCCCCATCACTGAGCCACCGCCGAATGCAACAAGGAGCGCGGCGGTCAGACTCTTCCTCGCAGCATTCGCTGTTCGCACATTAGCGAGCGTTGCGACACGCATACCGAAGAAACCGGCCAGCCCCGAAAAGAGAGCCCCGGTGAGAAAGGCAACAGCGATGAGCGGATGCGAATCTCCCGAGAGTCCGGATAGATACATCAACCCGGCCACCACCAGAACAAATCCCAGCATTACTGAATACTCAGCACGCAGGAATGCCATCGCGCCTCCCTGAATGCGGGCAGCGATCAACTGCATTTTTTCGGTGCCGGGATCCTCCGCAGCTATTTGCCGAAAACGCCAGAAACTAAAGGCCAGTCCAGCGATTCCAATTGTTGGAATGGCGTACAGCAGAGATGACATGGAAACTCCAGTTTTCAGTACCTGACGTACTGTTCAGCAGGCTCGGGAGACATTGCACCGAAGAGACTTGCTTTCGGTTTCTCTGAGGTAGGTTTTGTAAGCATGCACGAGCACAAGGAAATCTCCATGCACCTTACCGTTTACGCGTTGTTGCTGCCAACACAGACAAACTGCAGGAAACCGCCGGAGCCCCACATTTTCTGTGCTTCGTGTGTCGACCGACAAATGCAGGAGTCCTCAAAATCCTCGCTGCTGCGGGAGTCATGAGAAGACCATAAGGAAGAAAACGTGGGCAGGAGCATCTTTCAGATGAGCATGCCCCGGACGGAGAGAATTCATTCGAATTTGGCGAATGATGGTGAATTGTTCGGTGAGGTCAATGGATAACTTCAGGGAGATTGAATTGGTACACGCGGTTTTCACTGCGACGGCATTTCTTAAGGAAGACCAGATCGATTCAGCAGGCGATTCAGTCCCTGATTCAGTTGCTGATCTGCCGAATTCTGCAACGATCGCTGCAGTTCCCGCAGCCCTGCCTCACGCAGAGCTGAAGTAAGATCCATTCGTGGTGCTGCTAACGACCCACGGACCGGTACAGAAACAAGCTGATCTGAGTTTGCCCCGCCTGCAGGTAACTGCAACACAAGGTCAATCTGATGATCAAACCCCACCTGACCGGAGGAGGAAATCTGCCAGTTGGCCATCTGCATCAGCAGCCGATCATGATGCACAGCGGCGTCAGCAATCTCGATACGGATGCTTTGTTCCGGCAGCCTGAGCCCCCCCCGCCCCGGCTCCATGTCGTTCCCCGGTCGACGGATCAGACCAAGTGCGGAAGAATGGAGGGTCTGCGCAAACTCACCGGGCTGAACGGACAGCTGATGTACCTGCAGATCAAGGAGTGCCTTTGAATCAGCAACAGCCCCGGACATCCAGTACAGTTCATGGATCCGCGCCGAAACGGTGCCCTCAAGTCCGACGGTCTCAACGAGCAGTGGAGACAGCAGGCTGAGCCATTCGGCACTCAAATCCGGGGTCAGCTGAACTCGTTCGAATCGGCTTCCTGTGGCCAGCTGAAGCGATCCCCTTGAAAAATCCATGCGTGGTGTGATGGTCATACTGCCACGATTGAGCTCGCAGGTAATCGGAGCAGCACTTAATTCCATGCCGCGCAGGATCAGATCTGCAGTCCCCGGGCCAAAGCTGAATCCGGGCATGCGAGCTGACGACCAGCTGATGCTTCCGGCTCCTTCAAACTGGTATTCATCTGAAACGCTGTCAGTCGGTGAGTTGCCCAGCTGCAGCGTGAAGGATGTCTCTCCGGCGCCAGACACACTGATCCCGGAGTCCGCAGCGAAGAGACGACCGCTGAGCAGATCAAGGTTGTAACTCACACGGCTGGATATCTGTCCGCGCAGGCCTTGTTCAGCAGGTTCAAGTCCACCGAGAATTCTGGCATTCAGCCCGGGCAGACTGATCAGGCCGCTGGTAATCTCAAAACGCTGACCGGTGTCCACGGCCGTGGCTTCCACCACCAGTCGCGCTTCATCCAGTTGCAGCAAGGCAGCGCTGCCGTCATGGTCGCTCACCACCGCAGCAGCCTGTTGCTGCCCGGGGCTGACACGCGCAGACAGCTGCAACTGTTCTCCTGGTAATGAGCTGCACCGTGCAACGATACTGGCCCCGGGAGCCAGCAGTGGGGTACCGACGAATTGCCTGAGCAGCGGATTGACGTTGTCTGCCGTCGCCTGCAGCAGGACTGTCCCGGCAAAGCTCTTTGGAAATGTCTGACCCGGCTGCAGGAGTAGCCACGGTGATTCCACGTGTAAGTCACCCGCTGTCAGCGTTGTTTCGCCAGCTTCGATTCGACCATCGGAGAATTTCAACAGGGAATCGAACTGCACGGCGTCATGAATCGGTAACTGCGGGAATTGCAGAAACGGTGCCAGATGTTGTGACAGCAATCGCGGGTCAACCCAGCCCTGCACACGGCTCCACCGGTCAACCGGGGTTACGCGTGCCTGAGCACAGGCTGAAGAAAGGTGCAGCTCAGACAGCCGGGGAACATTGCTGTTCAATGTGCCGCTCGCCTCACAGGCTAATTCCGGCAGTCGTCGGATCCGGCCGTCCGCATCCCGAATCTGCAAGTCCGTCAGTGACGTCGTCAGCTTCCAGTCGTCGGATCGCGCGTCCGATCCGGAGTGCAGCGAAAAATTCAGTTCGCCAGCATGCAGGGGTGCCGCAATGAACTGTCGGATCGTCTGTGGCAGTGAGGCGAAGATTTTATTGAGCGAGCAGTTTCCCCTGAACTCAAAGTCACCGCCGCGTCTGACATCAGCCCCTCCCAGAACTCCATCACCGAATACGCTGAGCACTTCGGAATC
>JALRDR010000727.1 GCA_023262145.1 Planctomycetaceae bacterium
CACGACTGCAGTCAGCCTGCACCGTGAATCGCATGAGGGGATTAGCTGAGCGCATTGAGAACCCCCCACCCCCAACGTCCGATAATGTCCGTTATGTTAAGTTGCGGTTCAAAAACGCCAGTGTTTTTCCATAGGTGCAGACTCTGCCACCCGCCTCCGGAACACAACGAACTGCAGAACACGACACGCTGATGACCGCATCTATGGCCCCGGGATCTGCTGCTGCAGACGGTCCCGCAATCCCTGCTCCAGTTCACCAATCGGTATGTCTGCCCGCTGCAGCTGACGCAGAATCCGACTGTCGAGACGGCTGTTGATATCCGTTCCGCTGTCAGGATCAGGTCCCAGTCCCATCGCATCGCTGTGCCAGTCGCGGACAACCAGCTGACGCACAGTTGGAGGCACACCGGCCAGAAACTCCTTTGCCCGTCGCTCTACTTCTGAAGAGTTGGGGTAGATGCCGGCGATCTGCTGCAGCAGTTCATTGTCTCCGGCATCCCATTCCAGCTGACTGCGAAAAAAACTTCGCAGCATCTCTTCAGCAAGCTGAGGCGTGGATTGACTCAGACTGGACAGCAATTGCTGCTGCTCCTCAGGCGTTGAATTTGTCAGCAGACGAATGGCAGCAGACTTCAGACGTGATCGCAGTTCCGGCGGAAGCCGGCCCATGATTCTCTCCAGATCAGCCCGCTGTTCGATCGAATCTGCTGCTCCGCTCATTTTGCCATCATCGGCCTGTTCAGCCGGATCAGAAGACCGATCAAACAGATCATCCCAGCTGGCTGCCTGCCCCAGTTCCAGTTCCTCGCCGGTGACCGGAGTTGCATCCTCAAGTTCCTTGAAATCGGTTCTGAGGCGTTGATTGAAGTCTGACAGAACTCCTTCCACGGTCTCCATTGAAGACTCCGGAACGAGCTGCAGAATCAGCTGCGAATGGCTCAGAATGGTCGCAGCCCCGAATGCAGCATAAGTTCGAGCAGTCCAGGGGCGAAATCTCTCCACAGTAATCAGAAAGTACATGATCGTCATACAGATGACGATTCCCTTGAGCAGTCCCAGCAACGCTCCCAGATTGCGATCGAGGCCGGAGAGTTTCGTCCTGACGAGCCAGCTGCCGATGATCCCGGCACCGACAAAGGATCCGGCACACAACGCCAGATAGACGATGAGCATGGCGATCCACTGCCGCAACTGCGGCTGCTCCACCTGAATCAATGGCTCCACCTGTGGTGCAAGAGTGCCGGCGAACTTGAAGCAAAGCAGCAGCGCAACAGCCCACGAAAGCTGCGAAACCAGTCCTCGGGATGCCCCCGAAACTGTGGTCCACAGCAGGATGATCAGGACCGCAAGATCGATCGCCTGTGACTGATCCATAGAAATTCTTCTGAGTCTCACCTGGGAAGCCCGCGGAAAGTATAGGCAGCCCGGGCCGCTGAGCGAATCCCGATTTCTGACCACAGACTGCTGGCGATTCGGCACTGATCACGCTGAGCTGGTTGTGATGCGCCGCTGGGGATTCAGCGCCGCGTTTCAGAATTCGCGACGACTGTCCAGCAGAAGCGTAACCGGACCATCATTGAGCAGCCGTACGTCCATGTGTGCCTGAAACGTACCGGTTTCCACATGCACTCCCTGCCCGCAAAGCTCAGCCGCCACACTCTCATAAAGCGCGACAGCGGTTTCGGGGCGTGCAGCCTGGATGAAGCTGGGACGGCGTCCTTTACGACAATCGCCGTACAGCGTGAACTGGCTGACCAGCAGAACTCCGGCATCAATCTCGGCGAGCGACAGGTTCATCTTGCCATCAGCATCTTCAAAGATTCGCAGTCCGGCAATTTTCCCCGCTGTCCAGATGACATCCTGCTGCGTGTCATCCGCTGCAATCCCCAGCAGAACCAGCAAGCCCTGCCCGATCTGACCGGTGATCCGGCCCTCCACCGTAACGGAAGCCTCTGTCACCCGTTGTATCACCGCGCGCATCTGTCGAGTCTCCCTTGCGGAGGCATCACGTTATCGCCCAGCCACTCCCGTCGGCAGCTGCAGAAATCGATCAGGCTCAAGGCCGTTGAGATCAATGGCCGGAGTCTCGTTGCATAACAATGCTGCCGCAAGTGCTCCGGTCCCGGGAGACATCTGCAGCCCGGAACGAAAGTGACCACAGGCGACAAAGATGTTTTCGCTGCCCGGCAAAACCCCGATGGCAGGCAGTTCATCCGGACTTCCCGGGCGCAGACCAGCCCATTGATGCACCAGCGGCAGCTCATTCAGAGCAGGGACAAGATCAGCCGCAAATTGCCTCAGCCCGCAAATACCAGCTTCCGTCGTTTCTGCAGCAAACCCCGCGTACTCCTCAGTGGAGCCAATCAGAATTCGTCCGTCACGTCGCGGCACCAGATAACGACGACCATGTTCAAGGATTGTGGGAAGCAACCCCGGAGGCCCCTGCAACTGGGCGATTTGCCCTCGCACAGGTCGAATGGGCCACGAATAATCTGAGCGGTCAAGCAGAGCGGCACTCCATGCTCCACTGCTGATCAGCATCTGTCTGAATTCGATTCGCTGTCCGTTGACGGTGATCGCGTGCGGACTTGTCAGCTGAGAAAGTGGCGGGCAGCAGCAATTCTGCCAGACCGGAATCTGCAGCTGTTGACATGCCTGCAGCTTGCAACAATTTGATCCCGTGTCCATCCAGTGTGTTGAATCGTTTGAGCACTTCGCCTTCATCACTGAAGAACAGGCCACCATCCGTCAACACTCCGTCCACATCGAAGAACACCACCTTGATGGCCTGTGCCCGCAGCAAAAGCTGGGGTTCAAACTGCAGTTGGGGGAGCACGGATCGCACCATCAAATCACCTTAGCTCTCATCAAGTCATGGGTGTTCAGTGCACCCACCAGACAACCTTGCTCATCGACGACCAAAACACTGGTGATAGCGGAGGTCTCCATCATCTCCGCAGCCTGTGCCGCCAAGGCATTGGCGCGGATCGTTCGAGGGTTGGCGTGCATCACGTCACGAGCGACGACTTGACGCAAGTCGACTCCGCGCTCAATGAGTCGCCGCAAATCCCCATCGGTAAAGATACCCAACACCTTTTGTGACTCGCCGACGATGGCCGCCACGCCCAGGCCTTTGGCGCTCATCTCTTGCATCAACCGGCCAAAACTGTCGTTCGGCCCGACCATTGGCAAAGCCTCGCCCTTGCGCATCAAATCTTCGACATGCGTCAGCAAGCGGCGGCCCAAAGCTCCGCCTGGATGGCTTCGGGCGAAGTCCTCAGGTCTAAATCCGCGCGCGTCTAACAAAGCCATGGCCAGGGCGTCACCCAAGGCCACTTGCACCGTGGTGCTTGCAGTTGGCGCCAAGTTGTGAGGGCATGCTTCTTTTTCGACGCCACTGTTCAACACAAAGTCGGCATGCCGCGCCAAACTAGAATCGATTCGGCCGGTCATACCGACCAAAACGGCACCAAGACGCTTGATGAAAGGCAGGACGGCATTGAGCTCCTCGCTCTCTCCACTGTTGCTGATCGCGAGCACCACATCTTGTGCGGTGATCATGCCCA
>JALRDR010000762.1 GCA_023262145.1 Planctomycetaceae bacterium
GTGAAGCAGCAACTTGTGGACCTTGCCCCCTGTTTAATGGCAGCAGTTGACCCGAATCCTCCCGACGCGGAGATCACACTCTCGGTGGGATTGCTTGCCGGGAACGCCGTCGTGTGGACACGTGGCGCGACTTCAGTTCCGTTGCCTACCGTTTCTCCGGCTGACGTCACCGAATTGGTGTGGTGTCGACTGAGCCTTGAAGACTCCTCGATTCGCTGGTTGCAGAGGGCACCACTTCATCCCGCCCCGGATGATGATCGAGATCGCCAGGCACTCGCACGATACCTTGACCCTCGCACTTTTTTGCAGTGGATCAGATCTCTGCTCACTGGAGAGTCTGATGGTGAGGGCGGAGGTGATTGGGACGGTGAATCAAAGACACCCCAACGTCGCGGCAAACTTGACGTTGTCCCCACATGGTGGGCACCAACTATGGAAGAGGTGCTGCGGGCGTGGAGCCGTGATCCGAATAGCCTGAAACTGATTGACCGTAAGGTTCGCCATTTTCTGAAGCTGTACCAGGAACAAACGGAGTCAGAAGTCTCAGCCGAAGACCGTGCGATTGTCGCGGAGTTCCATCAAACCTGGCAGATACTCCGTCGTGAGCTCGTGGAGGGATCATGACGGAATTGAAACCATTTCAGAGGGCGACAGTCCAGGCGGTTCTTGCCGCGTTCGATCGGCGTCGAAAGACGCGACGATTTCTCGTGGCGGATGAGGTCGGTCTTGGCAAGACCGTTGTCGCACAGCATGTCATCCGCGAACTGATGGCCAAACGCGACAGCTGGAAGCCGTTCGTCGTGTTCTACATGTGCAGTAATCTGACTATCGCGAGACAGAACCGTCGCAAGTTGCTGGAGGTCTTGCCCGCCGAGGAGCGAGCGGATGCAGATTGTCCTGTCGATCGCCTGTCTCTGCTCCGTGCATCGGATCCCCCTGCGCATCCGGATCTGCATCTGTACTCGCTGACTCCGGATACGTCGATTCCTATGCGGAAACGCCACCGCCGGGATGGGAGAAAGGAAGAGCGTGCTCTCATTCACGCCCTCGTGCAGCAAGTGTGGCCAGGGATTTTCACGATATCGAAGAAGCGGAAGAAGATCTTTCAGGGCAGCGCCACGGTCCACTGGAAAGCAAGTGTCAAACAACAGAAGTCTAAGGCATCACAAGTCGCTTTACGCGCTGCGTTCATTCGATCCGTTCGTCAAGAGTTCGAATTAGCAGACAGACAGCACCTCCTGCCTGAACTCCGCGCCCGTTGGGAGGCAGGACAACTTGATGAGTTGGGGCTTGTTGCACATTTACGAAATGCGCTGGCCGCCAGCGCCATCGAAGAGGTGAGCCCTGATCTGGTGATCTTTGACGAATTTCAGAAGTTCGATGACCTGCTGAAAAAGCAGGAGGATCAGGCTGCGGAACGAGTCATCGGTCGTCTGCTTGGCCACGGAATGCAACGACCACCGGCTCTGCT
>JALRDR010000803.1 GCA_023262145.1 Planctomycetaceae bacterium
CTGAAGCAGATTGGTCTGGCTCTGCACAATTACCATGACACGCATGGTCGACTGCCGCCAACGCAGATCATGGTTGCTTATCTTGGTGCCGGAAACACCAATCCAGTGCCTCGTAATCACACGTGGATGTCGCTGATTCTGCCGTATCTGGAACAGGCGAATCTGTACAATTCCATCAGGTTTGATCTGCCAATGTTTGATCAGGGGACCGGCTTGTTCCAGTCGCTTCCCAATGGGCAGACGATAGTTTCACAGATTATCCCGACACTGCAGTGTCCATCAGACCCGGGCTTCGGTGGAGGCATTTCACAGCACGGGATGTCTCACACGAACTATGCTGGAAACATGGGCTGGGACTGGCACTACCGTGGCCCTCACTGGGCTCAGGGGCCATTTGAAAACGGATCTCTGGGTGTGCGACTGGAGGACTTCAAGGACGGCACATCCAACACAATCTGTGTCGCGGAAGTCAGCACGAAGGGTTTTCAGCCACGTGCTGGTGCACCTGGGCATCAGGCCATGGGTGGAGTGCGTCGTGGTGGTGGTTCAAACAACTCTGTTTACCGAACTCCCTTTATCGACGCGGGCAGTAATGGCGACGTCATGGACTCAGCAGCATTGCGAGGAATCGGACAGGTGGGTGTTCGACAGTGGCTGCGCCCGGACGGGCAGGCCGCTGGTTACTGGTGGAAGGCAGCCCCCTACACGCATCCGCCGACCTATCTGGCCTGTTTCGGTCTGAACAACAACTGGCCAGGAGCAAGCTCTTCGCATACCGGCGGTGGTCAGTTCCTGCTGGGCGACGGTTCTGTCAAATTCATCAGTGAAAACATGCAGGGAGCTCAACAGGCATCTTTGTGGTTTGCACTGCATACACACATTGGCGGCACAGAAGCTGGACAGCCGATTCCCGGCGAATTCTGAAGTGAGTTGAGCGGGCGGGAGCTATGCTGCCGCCCGGTATCAGTGATTCGGCTCCCGGCGATCAGCAGGTCGTCGGGAGTTTCCTCGTATTGTCCGGTTTTTCTGGCTGTGTGACTGGCGTGTCACGATAGCTTTCAAAAGCCCTACCGAAACAGGAGTTGGCAGTCTTGCTGAAGTCATTCAAGGGCGTTTTATTGGCGGGAGTGTTGCTGATTGCCGCGGGTTGCGGGGGCGAAAGTGGTGCAGGCAGTGAAAAAGTAGCCACAGTTCCATTCAGCGGCAAGGTGACTCTGGATGGACAGCCCTATGGTTCTGTCAGTCTGCAGTTCCTTCCGGAGGATTCCGAAGGCGGTTCACGTACCTCCTACGCTGTCGTTGCGGAGGATGGTACGTTTGAGGCAACCACTTACGTAACGGGTGACGGGATTGTCCCCGGGAAGTACACCATTAAAGTCGGATCTGATGCGGATATGTCATCGACGGATCCCGCAGCGATGATGGGTGCGGTTGCCGGTACGGCGATTGCAAACATGCAGGTCGAAGTTCCCGCAGAGGGTCTGCAGGGGGTGGAGTTGAAGATGAAGCGAGCCACAGCCGCCACCCGTCCTGGCAATAATGGTGGGATGCTGGGCATGTGAACTGGCTGTTCAGAACCGTACCTGAAGTCAGAGCCTGAGAAGGAATTCTCAGGCTCTTTCTGTTTCTTCCCCGATTCGTCGTCAGTCAATTCTGATGTTGATTATGAAGGCAGGTGGCGTCACGGAATCCGCGAACTGTTCTTCCATGATCCTGGGCTGGAGTTCGAGGCGTCCGGTCAGGGGAATTCATCCAACGATACCGGGTCACGTGGGCGCCCGCCCGCTTCATCGCCAGAAACGCCGAGAGTACAAACGATTTCGGTCGGTTCAACAGGCCTTGTTTCCCATGGTGTCTCCTGCCGCAGGCCGGACCAGCCGCAGTTCCTGCAGGGCCTCGTTGCATCCACATATGCTTGCCGGCGAACGCAGGAGGGTCAGGCACCTGTCGGAGCCGGCCTTCCTGGGGCATACCGTGGCGCAGGACCGATACCCTGGCTGCGACAGATTTGCCGAAGCGGCTGTGCGTCAGCACATCGTCCGGCTGGATGACGAGTTTCATCTGGTGCGTCTTCGAGACTTTGCCAGCCTGCGGGCTGGCTGTTGAACAGGCAACCGGCAGCGAAAAAATCCGTCATTGGGCGTACTGACCGGGGAGTTCGGATTCAGCTTTTGTCACGTGGTGGTAGTGTTCGATGCAGCTTTGCGACAAGTCGAACCAGCGATCTGCTGTAGTCCGTCAACTGTGAATCAAGTCGCTGTCGAGGGATCAGGATCAGATCGAGTCCCTCCGGCAATTCGGTTCGGTGCAGGCGAAAGGCTTCCCGAAGCAGTCGACGCTTTCGATTTCGAATTACGGCGCCTCCGTGTCTGCGGGAGATACTCAGTCCAAAGCGGGTGTGCGGCAGCAGGCTGCGACGGGCAAAGACAAGCAGGTGGGCATCCCCGGCGGTGCATCGGCCAGCGTAAATTTCCGCGAAATCTCTGCTTCGCTGGAGCCGCATGGATGAGAGAAGTTGCCGGGAATTCGGTAGCATTGGGTTGAGCGTTTTCCGCTGAAGCTCGGAATGTGGAGGGCGCATTATAGTTCGAGAGGAATAAAACCGAACGCGTTTCACGGCTGAAAACTGCGTTGCGAGGCCGGTTCGACGACGCCAGCGGCTCACTTGCTGCCTGAAAAGGCAGGTGGTCGGTTCGAAATGAAATCGAGAGCTGATGCAGATTGATTTTGTAACATTGATTTTTGGAATGACGCTGGCTGTTGTTGGCTGGCTGCTGGCGGGGCGATCACGAGCCTGTCTGCGGCAGCATCTGCAAGTCGGTATAACTGCGTCTGCCGAAGTCGCGGACCAATTTCATGCGCGCAGACAGCGGCGCCGTTTTCAGGCCTCGGTGCTGATGATACTGCTGGGAGTGCTCATCGCCTGCACAGACGTTTTGCCCCTGCTGACTTCCTCTGCCTACGCTGCATCACTCTATGTGACTGCAGCACTGGCACTGGCGCTGTGGCTGATGATTCTGGGCATCCTGGATGGCGTGCAGTCCATGCAGCAGTTCAGAACAGGCGCAGGGGCTGGAAAAGCGGGCCGGATTCGCGGCACGCTGCGACTGCGGGAAGGCGGAATGCAAGCGGACGGCAACCACAGCAGCGGCCGATCCGACCGCTGACTGAAGTCTGCATCACAACTGGCTTGCCGGCGGAAGCAGGCAGCTTCGAGGATTATTCCTGAAGCGGAGCCGGGTCCTGCATTGGCACATCGGGCATTAATGGTCGTTCGGAAGGATTCCGATGGAAGCGAGCGAACTCCACGGCCAGTTCTGCAGCGGGTCCGACGGCCCACAGGTTGCCGGTAATCCCTGGTACCGGAAGCAGTCCATACTGCACTCGTCGCTCCGCCATGGAAACAACCCGCCCGCGATTGGTGCAGACGATGACTCTGTCGGTGCGATCATTGAACAGCTTATGGCGGTATTCTTCGGCATCCATACGGAATGCAGGCTCAGCAGTATCCCGATGTACCCCGACAATTCGTCCGAAGAGGTCTTCAAAGTAGATGGCTGAGTCTGACGCTGCAAGCAGTTTGCTGACTCCTTCAACTTTCCACGCGTCGCTGATTTTCTGCATTCTTCCAACGATTCGGGATGGAGGAAATGCTTCGGTGGCTCCGCTGGTAAGTGCTGTTGCCGAGCGTCGAGGAGCAACGAGAGCGCGGACTTCTGCGCCAACGAAGATGTCGTCTTCAATTTCCCAGGGCTGCATCTCCGGCTGAAAGAGCCTGATACCGAGGTACAGGAATTCATCCGGATCAAAGGATGTGAAATTCAGCGTAATCTGTTTCTGATCAGGGCTCATTTCGATGCTGGTGAGTCCGGTTTCCAGGTTTGTGCCCTGCAGCGTACGTACGTCAGCCCGCGATGGATCATCTTCGAGGGGCTGGAAGTTGCAGGGGGTGCCGCTGAGGTCGATGGTGAGAACCCGGATCTGCTGCCGAGTAGATCGATTGGCAATTCGGAATGGAGCAAATGCGGGATTGCCTTCGATGGCCACTTCGATTGACGCTCCGTAGGCTCGCAACTGTCCGCGTCTCGATTCGCTCTGAGAAGCAACAGCTGAGGTGCCTCGATCGAGCTGGTAAAGTTCGCCGTCTTCGATTCCCAGACGCATCAGTGAGTTGCTGCGATCGATCACATACAGTTCATCGCCAAGCGTGAGCATCTGGCGATCAATTGGTACGCCGAGGGAGTGTGCCCAGTACATATGCCCGCTGCTGTTGACGTCAACACAGAAAATGCGTCCGTCTTCGGTCGTGGAGATGACTCGTTCATCTGCAGCCTGCCCGGGGCCACCAGCATTTCGTGCAGAAAGAACCGGCGGGGCGCTGACAGGGTTCTGCATCAGGAACTGAAACTGTGTGCCCCCGGCGTCGCTGCCAAACATGTCTGCCGCAAATACGTTTCCGACTGTGGATGCCAGAATGAGACGATCCTGAGCAGCAGTCATGGGGAATGGAATTTCTTCACCGACCCGGTATCTCCAGCCTTCGGCACGCTCAACATCGTCGGGCAACAGGCCAAGAGTTCCGAGTCGTTCAAGAATATCAATGTCGTAAGCAGAAATGCTGCCGTCGATGAGGGGCACGAACAGCCAGCGGGTCATTCGCCGGAGGACTTCCCGGCGAACCAGTGTCGGAGACGCAACAGGCTGCAACGGCAGCCGATAGCTGCTGAGCCGCTTGCCGGAGAATTTCTGGAACAGGTGAACTGTGGGACCTGTTGTGATTGCCACCAGTTGCTCACTGGTTGCAGCGGGAAGGCTGGCATCATTGGTGATACCAACCTGAGCCGACCAGTACTCGCGACCATTCTGAGCACTCAGGACGGTCACGACTCCGCGGACTGACTGTACAATGACGACGTCTTCGTCGGCCGTGAGCCAGGCCACTTCATCGATGCTTTGATTGAGCACCGCCTGAGCTGACCAGTGCTGCGTCAGACTGGGCACAGACTGCACCAGCTGGTCGCCTGCGCCGGAGACGCCTGCGTCTTCAGCAATCTGAGCCATTGCAGGGGTTGCCGAAAGTACGGTCAACATCAGCAGACAAGACAGGGACAGACGTTTCATTGCGAGAAGTTCCGCAAAAGTCAGAGGTGGTAGTGCAGTCACAGCCGCCATGCTGAGAAGAACAACGCATCGGAGCGCGCGCATCCCCGGGGACCATTGTCTGCATCGTCCATGCTAACCGCCCCGGAAAAGTAAACTCCAGTTATCTGCCACCTGATTGAAGATGGAGAGTCCAGATTTTCCGAATTCCTGTCAGTATCCCTGCATTCCGAGCGGGATAGTGTGTATCCGCTGACTAATCCTCACACAAATGGCGAAAACCAAGCCCCGGTCCGTTTAGCCCGGATGTGTCAATTCTTCCGCTTCTGACGGTAAATACTCCGGGATATCGTGTGCGCCATGCTTCATTGGCGGACGGGCAATACTGACGGGAATTGCCTTCCACGGCTGCTACCCCGGGAATATGGGCTGACAGCGAACAGGAGTGCATGAATGAAGCTCCCGGGCAGGTGAGGTCCTGCACGCACAGGAACATGCCGAACTTCTGTGCCGCCGCTGCCATTGCCAGGGATTCGGACTGGCCCTTGCAGGCTTTGAGTGCGATACCGGAGTATCCCTGTTCACGAGCCATCAGCAGCGATTGCCACGAAACCAGCGCTTCATCGATCACCACCGGGCGGATTGCTGCTGCGGCGTGCATGTGCGGTGCATTGCCGGAATCAAGATGGCGGCTGGTTGGTTGTTCGATGTACTGGATGCGAGCAAAGGCGGGCGGACTGGCTTCCTCAATGCGGCGCAGAAAATCAACAACGTATTCGGCGGAGTCGCATTTCTCATTGAAGTCACACGAATAAAACCACTCTCTGCAGCCACGAATCTGTTGCGCCTCTGCGGTGGTCTGGTCCACAGCCAGTACTCGCTGCACATCCCAGTCCAGATTGTCACCATTGAGCTTGATCTTCAGATGCGACAGCTGGTCTGCTGCAATCCATTCTCCCAGCGTGACAGGAAGCTGATCATCCGGACGCTCAGTAACATCGGCTTCGGTGAGCGGATCAAGTGCGCCAACCAGGTGGTACAGAGGCAGTGATGGCACTGGTTGCCGCAGTGTATAACGATCTGCAAACTCCCCCTGAAATCGCTCGTCCAGATAATGTGAAAGATCGAGCGTACAGAACTCCTGTGACAGTCCACAGAAGCTGTTCATCTCATGCAGCCTTCCCCAGGCATCGTGCAGTGCCGCGTCGAACGGGCTGGCGGCAACCAGCTGTGCAAGCACAGGGAGCGACTCTGCAGCTCC
>JALRDR010000843.1 GCA_023262145.1 Planctomycetaceae bacterium
GAGCGGCTTGTCACGCACGAAAAACTGGTGGCGGCAACGCTGGCGGGCAACAAGACGCAGCAGCGTCGAGATGGCGTCTACGGTTTCCCGGGAGAGACGTTCGCACTGCAGGGCGTGCAGTTTCAGATCACCGATCTGCGACGGCAGAATCTGGGGGAGATGACAGAGCAGGATGCTCAGAGTGAAGGGTATCCGAATCTGGAAATGTACAAGGCACTCATTCTGCGGATGCATCCGGGGATGGACTGGGATCTGGAACATCCGGTCTGGGTCCACGAGTTTGCTCGCGTGACCGAGTAGATAGTTCAGACGTGCTGCGATAACGCATTCAGAACGCTCACAACGTGAAACCGCTGTGAGCGTTCAGCGTTTGCGGAACAAGGTCCGGCGTGCTCAGCGTTTGCCGCTCATCGGTCGGACCTTCAGATCTCTCCAGAGCACCTTGCCCTGTGCAGCCTTGTGGATCTGCAGGCCGAAAAAACCTTCCGCGTATGTCCCGTCATCGACCCAATGGGCAGCCGGTACACCGTTGATCCACGTTTTCACGACGTTCCCGTGTGCTGAGATCGTGATGCGGTTCCATTCGCCCTGCTTCGATGCGGCGCGGGCGGCTTCGTGTTCCCTGAGCCAGAGTGGATAGAAGTAGCCCCCGCAGCTTTGTCCGTACACGCCACCTGACCAGTGTCGATCCTGGGAGAAGCCTTCCATTTCGGCCTGCGGACCGTAGACCGTAACCGCGTCGTTCCTGCCCGCTTTTGTGGAGGCACGAAACATCACACCGCTGTTGATGTCGACTTCCCACTTCATCTCGCAGGTGAAGACAAAGTCGCGGAATGTCTGATCCGTGCACAGGTAGGTACTGGGGGAGCCCGGGACGCAGGTGCCACTCAGCACACCGTCCTCCACCGCGAATTCGCAGTTGCCACCTTTTGCTGTCCAGCCGGTCAGGTCGCGGCCATTGAACAGCGGGACAAATCCCTGTGTCAGATCTGGTTCAGCATCGGTATTGAGCAGCATCTGAGCGGGATCCGGAGCGTTCTCCTGTTTACGGTACTTTTCGTACCATGGCAGCTGAGCAGGGTCGAGTTCACCGCAGAAAAGTGTGGAGAAGCTGAACAACAGAACGGTGGACGGGGTGATTGTGCTCATCGGGATACCATTTCTGGTGCTACAGGAGTTCGGATCAGCGAATTGCCAGGGCTGGTGAGGCGATACAGTGGGAGTCCAGGCCGAATGGCATGAGTTTTCTTCCGTCGGGGGCAGACGAGGGGTTGGCATGAATCGAGAAGGTCCGGAATTCCTGCAACGCTCATGCGACGATGTCGTGCCAGGTTCACGGATCGCTATGTCTGCTGCGAAGGGAGCTCCTGGATTGTGCTGATTTGACTGGCGGAGATCAAGGAAGCCGTTTCTGTGAGGAACGTCAGTCAACTCTGCGCAGCGGGTCAGGTCGCTGACCATGGACGTTACAGCGCAGTCGGTTTTGTGATGGCCTGCATTTCTGTAAGATCCGCAGCAGCCACACTAGCCGGACTGGTGCGACTGCTGTGCTGACGTGTGTTACCGGCGTGTTAAGCAATCCTGGAGAGACTCATGATGCTGCGAACCCTGATCATACTTGCATGTCCACTGCTGTTTGTTCTTCCTGCAGAGGCTCAGCTGAAGGTTGCCAACGTATTTGGTGATCACATGGTACTGCAGCAGGAGATGCCGATTCGGGTATGGGGCTGGGCGGAACCGGGGGCGCGGGTGCAGGTTGATCTCACCGACCTGACACATGGCTCAGCATTCAAGGCGATCGTTGGTGCAGACGGCAGGTGGATGGCGACTCTCGATGCCCGTAAGGCTGAGGGGAAAAAGCTGCAGATGCGGGTCAGCAGCGGCGATGAGCAGATTGAGTTCAGCGACATTCTGCTGGGCGAAGTCTGGATCTGTTCCGGCCAGAGCAATATGGAATGGCGGGTTGCTCAGGCTGCCAACGGTCCGGAGGAGATTGCTGCTGCGGATCATCCCATGATTCGATTTTTCGATGTACCACAGCATGTCAAACAGAATGAGCCACAGCAGGATGCTCAGGAAGCGGACTGGAAGGTCTGTTCACCGGAAACCATCGGTGGTTTCAGTGCTGTGGGATATTATTTCGGCCGAGAACTGCAGCGAAAGGTGAATGTTCCGATCGGGCTGGTGGGATCGAACTGGGGTGGGCAGCGAATTGAACCCTTCACGCCACCGGTCGGGTTTGAGCAGGTTCCGGACCTGGCGGATTACGTCGCTGAGCTGAATGATGGCAAGTACAAGGGCGGAGCGACTCAGATATACAACGGGATGGTCGCCGGGCTGGCACCGCTGAGCCTGCGGGGAGCGATCTGGTACCAGGGCGAATCGAACGCCAACGACGGACTGCGATACAATTACCTCAAGGAAGCTCTGGTGCAGGGCTGGCGAACGGTCTTTCAGAATCCCGACCTCTCATTCTACTGGGTGCAGCTGGCTGATTTCGGACGTGGTCACACTGGCGAACCGGCTGGTGGTGGCTGGGGACCGGTGCGAGAAGGTCAGCGGCGAGCGTTGCGAGTACCCAACACCGGCATGGCAGTGATCATCGACATCGGGGCAGAAGGTGACATCCATCCTCGGAATAAACAGGATGTGGGATCACGCCTGGCGCAGTGGGCGCTGGCGAAGAACTACGGTCAGGACGTTGTTGCCTCCGGGCCGCTCTACAAATCGCACAAGGTTGACGGCAACAAGGTGCACATCAGCTTTGATTATGTCGGCAGCGGGCTGATGGTGGCTGACAAGGGTGGAGAGTTCTATCTGGATCCTGTGCAGGAAACGCCAAACACAGAGATCGCCGAATTCTCTGTTCAGGATCAGGATGGGAAGTGGCACTGGGCGAAGGCTGTGATTGAGGGTGAGAATGTCGTTGTCTGGAGCGACGACGTGGCACAGCCGCAGAATGTTCGCTACGCCTACGACTCAAACCCGCGCGTGAATCTGTACAACAAGGAAGGGCTGCCTGCGTCGCCATTTACAACGGTTGACTGACAGTGCCATTTTGTATTGCTGCTGTGCCAGTGGGCAGCATTCCAGCCGGATGTGTCCGTAAGGGTTGCAGAACTACCGCAGTTGCCGGGGACTGACCATCTGGTTCAGGACCCGGCAGCGAGTTGCACCGTGTGATTCAGCATCACCGCACAGCAGCCGTGCCATCATTGCGATGCCGGAATCTGAATTGCAGTTGGTGCGGCACTGGTGGCGTTTTGTCTGCTGATCGGACTGATCAGCAGACAGCTGATGGGTTCACTGATTGGTCTCGAGGCTGATTGCGGCGGTGTCGGGATTTCCATGTTGCTGGTCACTGGCATTTTTTGGGTTTCTGCAGGCGGGTGGGCTGCTGCCGCGGCAGGAATGATTGTCGGAGTCAAACAGATGCGGATGCCAGGCAGGTTGCCGATTTATTGCCTGTTCGTCAGTGCGTTGCTGGCGGCGGTCGGTGCAGGTGGTGACGAGACCAACAACAAGAGCCTGCCAAAAGTGGTTCTCCTGGGCGATTCAATTCGGCTGAGTTATACGGCGGCCGTCAGGAGTCAGCTGGAAGGCAAGGCGGAAGTCATCAGTCCGTCCGCCAATGGTGGTGACAGCAGCAATCTGCTCCGGCACCTTGATGCGTGGGCGATTCAGGAGCAGCCGGATGTGGTCTGTTTCAACTGCGGCATTCACGACACAAAGAAGTTTTCGGATCCGGAGCGATTCCAGGTTTCGCCCACTGATTACGAAAACAACCTGCGGCAGATTGTGAAGCAACTCCGGACGCGGACGACTGCAGCGGTGATCTTTGCCACGACGACACCGATACTGGATGAGCGTGCTGCTGAAGTTCGCAAGGGACGCGATTACGTGCTGCTCGGAAGTTCCGTGCTGCAATACAACGAGATTGCCCGGAAAGTGATGCGGGAACTTGATGTACCCATCCTCGATCTGCATGCACAGCTGACCATGCCGGATTCACCGCAGACTACGCAGACGCTGCTGAGTAATGACGGGGTGCATTTGACTGACGCTGGCAGGACCCTGCTGGGCAGGG
>JALRDR010000880.1 GCA_023262145.1 Planctomycetaceae bacterium
AGACCAGCTTTGCCGAAGACATCCAGCCATTGTTTGCAAAGCACTGTCTGCAATGCCACGGACCGGACAAGGCTGAAGCCGGACTGCAACTGCACCTTCGCGACTCTGCATTTGCAGTACTCGAATCCGGCACCCGAGCAATCGTTCCTGCAGACACTGCCAACAGTGAACTGCTCTCCCGAGTTGTCTCTACAGACCCTGATCTGCAGATGCCGCCTGAAGGCGAACGACTGTCTGCTGCCGAAATCGCCGCCCTCCGGCAATGGATCAAGGAGGGAGCAGACTGGCAGCAGCACTGGGCTTATCAGCCGCTCGACGGCGGTACGCCTCCGGCCACCACGAACCAGCAGGCCGTAATCAACGACATTGATCGCTACGTCATCGCAGCGCTGGAGCAACGTGACATTTCGCCATCACCCCAGGCGGATCGATACACATTGGTGCGCCGCCTGTACTACGACCTGATCGGCCTGCCTCCCGAACCAGCAGAAGTGCAGGCCTTCATCAGCGACAACGCTCCTGACGCGTGGGAGCGTCTGGTTGACAGACTGCTGGCGTCTCAGCATTTCGGAGAACGCTGGGGACGTCACTGGCTGGATAAGGCGCGCTACGCGGATTCCGACGGCTATGAAAAGGACAACAATCGCCCCGACGCATGGCGTTATCGTGACTGGACAATTCATGCCATCAATCAGGACATGCCCTTCGACCAGTTTACGATTGAACAGCTGGCCGGAGACCTGCTTCCCGAGTCAACCCCCCTGCACAAGCTGGCCACCGCATTCAACCGGCAGACGCTCACCAATACCGAAGGCGGTACCGACAAGGAACAGTGGCGCGTGGCCGCCGTGATGGATCGAACGGAAACTCTGGGAACCGTCTGGCTGGGGCTCAGCGTCGGATGTGCCCGCTGCCACAATCACAAATACGATCAGATTTCCCAGCAGGAGTACTATCAGCTTTACGCCTATTTCAATAATGGAAACGAAACGGATACCAACGTACCAAAGAACACCAGTTTCGATGTCTCCGAGTCAGGTCCCGACAGTGAATTCCGCACGCAACTGGCGGCGCGGCGGCAACAGCTGAAGGAAACGATGGCAAGCTGGTTGCCTGAACTTCAGTCACGAGTTGCGTCAACGTCCACGCAGCCAGCGCAATTTCATCCTCTGCAGGATCTTCAGATCAACGGTCCCGATGGCGTCACGTTTACCGTTCAGCCCGATGGTTCTTACCTGGTGGGTGGCAGCAATGCTGATATTGCCACCTATGAAATCACGACAATTGCAGCACAACCGGCCATCACCGGGCTGAGGCTGGAAGTGCTTCCGGATCCGTCACTCAAGGCCAATGGTCCGGGGCGTACACAGCACGGCAACTTTGTACTCAATGAAATCCGCGTTTTTGCGGCAGCCGAAAACAAATGGACTGACGCCAGTCAGCGGCTCATCGTTGCCGCCGAAGCGGACTTTTCACAGGAAGGCTGGCCGGTCAGAAATGCATTTGACGGTGTGGAAGGCAGCGGACGTGAAGGAACCGGCTGGGCAGTATCCCCGCAATTCGGCAAACAGCATACCGCAACCTTTGCCTTCGACCGTCCGACGACCGCCGATGAAAAGCATCTGAAGATTACTCTGAGTCAGACATATGGCGAACAGCACACAATTGGTCGATTCCGCATCTCAGCTGTCACCGGACCACTCCCGGGCACGAAACTGCCGGATCAGATCGCCGCGATCGTCAGTAAGGATCAGCGGTCTGAAGATGAGATCAACACCCTTGTAAGCTGGTACCAGAGTCGCGACGCGAAATCGCGAGCACTAACTCAGCAACTGGAGGCGATCGAGGGCGAATCGATGTCCGTTCGAGTGATCAGCAATGCATCACCGCCGCGCATCACAAACATCCTCCGACGCGGAGAATTCCTGCAGCCACT
>JALRDR010000964.1 GCA_023262145.1 Planctomycetaceae bacterium
TGAAAGTATTGGAAACCCGCCTAACATGCTGCAGCGGCTACACCGGAACTTGCCCAGGAAACTAAAACTAGGAATCGTGCGGCCCTTGCTGGGCCGCATGTTAATAAATCGTCAGCTACGTTCCTTCGCGATTGGCGTGCTGCATAAATTACCAGCCCGAGTCCAAAGAGCGACAGAATCAGTTAAAACAACTGGATGAATTGCTGTTAGTGAGCGATCCGAGGGATCAGCAAGTCGCAGCAACCGCAACCCTCCACCAATTCGCAGGCAAATATACGACCTGACATTTACCCGGGCCTTCGCGGGGCCGTCCATAGTCGGGGGCGTCTTCGCGGGGCCATCCATAGTTGGCAGTGGCGGCCCGGCATGCCATCCTGTGCGGTAAGTTGCATACTGGCAAAGGTTTGCGGAGTTCCGCAATGGCCTAAGTCAATCGGCCAGTCGCCCGGAGCATCTGTTTTCCCCAACACCTGATCCAGCTGCGCCAGACTGCGGGAAGGGTCTCCTGTGGGTGGCACCGGCGTTAAACACCCGCTGTGCACGAAGCAGACAGCACAGGCATTGCAGAAACTACCAACGGCCGGCGGTGGTTTGACACTCAGCTACGGTGGCTGGCACCGGACTCGTTCACGCTGCAACCTCATAGAAGGCCATAGAAACAGCAAAAGTAGAATGTCCCCTTTTTGTGATCTGTGGCATTCTCCAGACGACATTCAATTCGCAGATGAATCGCCTGATACTCTGCGTCTTCTTTGATCCTGCCGGGCCTTGATGGTCTCCGGCGAAAACATCAGGCCATCATCCTCGACTGCCAGAGAGCAAATCTCAATGAAGATCGTCTGCAATCGCTCTGGCGATGGTGTACCGTAGCCGAGCAGATCAAGGTCTCGTGTCGAGCGATGGGGCTGTCCGGTCCACAATTGGAACAACGCTGCTCCCTTGAGAATGAACTGTGCCGCGTATCTTGACATCGAGAGCCGGTAAAGCACCCGTTCAAGACCATACCGCCCACCGCCTACCGCCCACCCACCGCTTCGCCTGCAGTCTTCCAGATGACGTGCTTCGATTGCTCCGTGGCTGGTCCGGATTGCCTTTCGCCCCCGCTCACCGATGGCAGCAGGACTGCAATTCCGGTACGCTGCCACTGTGCCTCACGGTGACTGCTTTCGCTTCTGGTCTGTTCCCCGGCGGAGTTTCCCCACATGATCGCTCGGCTGGCCCCCGTTTTGCTGATGCTGCTGCGGTTCACAATCTGCTGCGATCACGTGAACGCTCAGAGTTCCGACACGGCCGTCAGTTTTGATCGCGACATTCGCCCGATCCTCTCGGATACCTGCTTCCAGTGCCATGGCCCCGATGAAGAACAACGGCACAGCCAACTGCGGCTGGATCAACGCTCCGGTCTGTTCAACGACCGCAACGGAACGCCCGTGGTCCAGCCCGGTGATCCCGCCGCCAGCCTGCTGGTCCAGCGGATCACGTCCAGCGATCCCGACACACAAATGCCGCCACCGGATTCCGTGCGGCGACTGACCGCTGCACAGATCGATCTGCTGCAACGCTGGATCGCACAGGGTGCCGACTGGAAACAGCACTGGTCCTTCATTCCTGTGGAACGCCCCACACCGCCCACCACCGCTGACAGCGACTGGCACCGTAATCCCATCGATCAGTTTGTCCTTGCTCAGCTGGAAGCACAGGCCCTCACCCCGGCCCCGCAAGCCAGCCGCGAAACACTCATTCGCCGCGTTACACTCGATCTGACCGGGCTGCCCCCGACACTGCAGGAAGTGGACGCCTTTCTGGCCGACAATTCCCCGCATGCCTGGGAAACTGTGGTCGACCGTCTGCTCAATTCCCCCCGTTACGGAGAACACATGGCGGTGGCCTGGCTGGACGCCGCTCGCTACGCAGACACCAGCGGTTATCAGAACGATGGTCCTCGCAGCATGTGGCGCTGGCGCGACTGGGTCATCGATGCCTTCAATCGTAATCTGCCCTACGATCAGTTCACGGTCGAACAGATTGCCGGCGATCTGCTGCCCACCCCCACGCTCGACCAGCGGATCGCCACCGGCTTCAATCGCAATCATCGCGGAAATGCCGAAGGCGGCATCATCCCGGAAGAGTACCAGGTCGAATACGTGGTCGACCGCGTCGACACCACGTTCACCGTCTGGCTGGGTCTGACGATGGGTTGTGCCCGCTGCCACGATCACAAGTACGATCCGCTTTCGCAGCAGGACTACTATCAGGCCTTTGCCTACTTCAACAACCTGCCGGAATACGGCCGCGCCATCAAGGAAGGCAATTCACCACCGTATCTCAAAGCCCCGCTGCCCGCACAAACCAGTCAACTTGAGCAGCTGGATCAGGAACTGGCCGCAGCGATGCAGTCCGCAGCCGAACATCAGCCCGATTTGAAAGCTGCCCTCACGGCCTGGGAACAAACGCCCCAACCAGAGCCGGAGCCCGACTGGTCCATCACCGATCAGCTGATTGCTCACTTCCCGCTGACCGCTGATCTGCGCAACACGCTGGCTGCAGACACCGTGACTGCAGACACGCCGCAACGCGACACAGACAATTCAACGACACCGCAATCCGCAACGCCGGCTGCCAGCACCGTTCCCCCGCAATTCATACCGCGCCATTCGACTCAGGCTGCCGCCCTGCCCGGCGATGCACACATCGACGCAGGAGATGTCGGTAACTTCGGATACTTTGATCGCTTCACGCTGGCCTGCTGGGTTCGTCCAACTGCACTCAACGGCACCATCATTTCCCGCATGACGCCGGTCCAGCATGGCGATGGTTATTACGTGCATCTGCGCGACGGTCACGTGCAGGTGAACCTGGTCAAACGCTGGCTGGACGACTGCATCCGCGTGGAAAGCAGCGAACCGTTGGCGGAGGATGTCTGGCAGCATCTGACGGTAGTCTACGACGGTTCCCGACTTGCCTCCGGAATCACCATCTACCTGAACGGCAAACCAATGCCGCTTGACGTGCATCTGGATCTGATCAACCAGACCTTTGCCGCCGCAAAGGAACCGCTCCGCATCGGTGGCGGGCAGTCCGATTTCCACGGCGGAATCGGCGATGTACGTGTCTTCAGTCGTGATCTGTCGGCAGCCGAAGCAGCCCTGCTGTCTGTTCCTGAGTCGGTCAATGAGATCCTGCAGGGCCCGGCCGCAGATCGCTCACCACTGCAGCAGCAGAAACTGACGCACGCGTTTCTCGACCGACATGCTCCGCAGAATCTGCAGCAGATCTTTGCTCGCCCTGACCAGCTGCGGCAGCAACGCCGCAATCTCTACGACGAAATCCCGACCGTGATGGTGATGCAGGAAATGCAGACGCCACGACAGACGCACATCCTGCTCCGCGGTCAGTACGATCGGCCCGGTGATCCGGTGCAGGCAGCCATTCCAGCCACCTTCGCAGCTGCTGATTCTGCGGCTGCCCCGGGCACGAATGCAGCCAGTTCCCCTGCAACAGTCCAGCAGAATCGTCTCGACTTTGCCCGCTGGCTGGTAAGTCCACAGAATCCGCTCACAGCTCGCGTGGCCGTCAATCGGCTCTGGCAACGCTTCTTCGAAAATGGACTGGTGCGCACATCGGAAGACTTCGGAGCTCAGGGCGAACCGCCCAGTCATCCACAGCTGCTGGACTGGCTGGCCGCAGAATTCATGTCCGGAGGCTGGAACATCAAGGCCCTGCAGAAGCTGATTGTGAGCAGTGCCACCTACCGCCAGGAATCCCGCGTGTCCGCTGATCTGCTGCAGCTTGATCCCGACAATCGCCTGCTGGCTCGAGGTCCGCGACGCCGTCTGTCGGCCGAAGTCATTCGCGATCAGGCACTGTTGCTGAGCGGTCTGCTGACTCACAAAATCGGCG
>JALRDR010001115.1 GCA_023262145.1 Planctomycetaceae bacterium
AGTGCACAGAATTACTTCGGGCTCGATCCGCAAAGCATCCACTTCTTCCAGCAGGGAAGTCTGCCGGCGCTCGATGCCGCTACCGGACAAATTCTGTTGAGCACGCCCGGTACTCCAGCCCTGTCACCGGATGGGCACGGCGGACTCCTGCGGGCTCTGAAGCAGTCCGGGCTGCTCCGGCAACTTGCCGCCGATGGAATCCGCCACCTGTATTATCATCAGGTAGATAATCCGACCGCGGTCGTTGCAGATCCTGCACTGATCGGCCTGCATCAGCTGCAGCAGTCTCAGCTGACCACCATGGTTGTCCGCAAGACATCACCGCAGGAGCGGATGGGTGTGCTGGCGGATCTGGATGGCCACACGGAAATCATCGAATACAGTGAACTGACTGCGGAGCAGGCGGAGCGAACTGACGAGGCCGGTGAGCCGGTTTTCTGGGCTGGCAATACCGCCGTGCACGTCTTTTGTCTGCAGTTTCTGGAACAGCTGACTGCTGGAGATCGTGATCTGCCATTGCATGTGGCGCGCAAGCAGGTTCCCTGCGTGGATCGACATGGGAATTCACTTCCCTGTGTCGTTGACGGTCAACCCAATGCCATCAAGCTGGAGCGATTTATTTTTGATGCACTTCCTGCAGCAGAACGAACGCTGATCGTGGAGGGAGATCGTACGCGTCAGTTCAATCCTGTGAAGAATGCAACGGGAAGCGATTCTGCTCAGACGTCACGCGAGGCACTGAACCGAATCGCTCGTGAATGGCTGACGCTGGCTGGCTGCAGCGTGGATGCATCGGCAGTGGTGGAAATCAGTCCGCTGCAGGCCCTGGATGCAGCAGAACTGGCCGTTCGTATGGCGGCCGGGGAACTGCGTCCGGAGGATCTGATTGTCACCTGAGTTTCTGGCGAGGTAGTTCTGGTGCCCGGAAACGAGCGCCCGCCGAAGTTTCCTGCGGCGGGCGCTGAATGATCGCTGGATGCCGGAACCGCGGCTCAGTACTGCCTCGGATTGACGAGTCCCTGAACGCGCTGAGGCAGCCCCATGATACGCAGGAACCCTTCGGCGTCGGTCTGATTGTAGTCGCCACCTTTTTCCATACTGGCAATGTCTGCCCTGTACAGACTGTTTGGTGACGTACGACTGCTGACCCGAATATTGCCCTTGTAAAGGGTCAGGCGGATTTCTCCGGTGACAGGTTTCTGGGCTTCGCGAATGAACGCCATTAGTGCGTCCATTTTGGGGCAGTACCAGAACCCGTAGTACACCATTTCTGCAACCTGCGGGCTGAGTGAATCGCGGAGGTGAGTGAGGTCGCGGTCCAGCGTCATCTGCTCCAGTGCCTGATGAGCAGCGTACAGCAGTGTCATTCCCGGAGATTCATACACGCCGCGGCTTTTCATGCCGACAAATCGGTTTTCGATGATGTCAATCCGTCCGCAGCCGTTGCGGCCGCCAATTCTGTTCAGTTCAGCGACAATGGCAGCG
The DNA here is from genome assembly GCA_023262145.1 of Planctomycetaceae bacterium. Lineage (GTDB taxonomy): Bacteria > Planctomycetota > Planctomycetia > Planctomycetales > Planctomycetaceae > SXXK01. Next base: position 1,486 of record JALRDR010001115.1, read on the forward strand.
GGGCCGAGCGTCTGTCCATTTACGCTCACAGGAACACCGCTTTCGAATGCGATCGTCACCGCTTCTTCATGGTCGGGTGCTGCCTGCGGTGAGACTGTCATCCCAAAATCAATGATCGTTGCGCCGTCGACTTCCGGGTCTTCGAGGTCTCCTGCTTCGTAGCTGATGTGCAGGCAGTTCTCGTCGCTGGAATAAGGTTTGCTGACGGTGGCCTTGACGGGAATGTTCTTCTGCTGACAGTACTCCAGCATTTCTGTACGACCTGGGAACTGGTCGCGGAATTCAGCGATTCGCCACGGAGCAATGACGCGGACCCCCGGATCAAGGGCTTCTGCTGCCAGCTGAAATCGGCACTGATCATTCCCCTTACCGGTGGCACCGTGAACGAAGGCCACTGCATCAACCTCCCGAGCCCGCTGCAGGCAGGCTTTGGAGATCAGCGGTCGTGCAATACTGGTCCCCAGCAGGTAAATGTTTTCGTAACGAGCCTGCCACTGCATGACAGGGAAGGCAAAGTCACGGCAGAGTTCTTCGGTGATATCCACGCTCAGTGACGATGCTGCACCGATATCCAGAGCTTTCTGAATGATTGCTGAGCGATCCTCACAGGGCTGACCAAGGTCGACGTAAAGACAGTGCACGTCGTATCCCTTGTCCTGCAGCCATCCGACGAGGACTGAAGTGTCGAGTCCACCGCTGTAAGCCAGCACTACTGATTCACCCACAGGTATTCTCCGCTGCGACAGGGTTCGGCCCGTTCGGAAGCGGGCGCGTTGAAGTGAGCCGGAATGCTCAGAGGCCCCTTCAGGCCGAGCACACGGACTGTTGACTGCTGCGGATAGTACCGCTTCGTGCGTCTCTCGCTACCCCTGGCTGTCGAATTCCCGTGAAAGGCGAAGCGTGCGTAACTACGCTCCCGCCCGCTGGATCTGCTTCCACCTGCCCGGAGTTCGAACTGATTCCAACTGCATCTGCAGTCTGCCCCCGGAGTTCATTGTTTTTGCAGGGAAGGGCCCGTTTTGCTTTCGGATCTCGCTTTTTCTGCCGATTTGAGTTAGGCTGAATGGCAGAAATCTGCTTACCGCACGGCTGCCCACAGGCACCTGCCGCAGACTTCCGGGAACCGCTTCCGGCGGCTGCCCACTGGTCAGTTCCTTCCGCAGCGGTCAACACACTGCATCCCGCAGACGTGGCTGCTGCTTTCCTACCGGCTTCAGGCAATCGAGATAACGCATGTTGCGACTCAACAGTACTGCGCACCGATACTGTGATGGCGTCTCCAGACGTGGATTCATCCAACTGGGCGGACTGGCTGCTGGTGGACTCACACTGGCTGATCTGCTGGCGACTGAAGCGGCCGGCGGGGGAAACAATCACAAGTCGGTGATCATGGTGTATCTCTCCGGGGGACTTCCGCACCAGGATACGTTCGATCCCAAACCCGCTGCTCCTGCGGAAGTACGTGGGGAATTCAATCCGATTCAGACGGTGGTTCCGGGAACTCAGTTCAGTGAGATGTTGCCGCAGTTATCTCTGGTGGCTGACAAATGCAGCATTGTTCGTTCCATTGTCGGTCAGCGAGACGAACATTCCAGCTTCCAGAATCTGACCGGCTATTCCATGGGGCAGGTGGAGCGGGAGGGAATCCCCAACTTCGGTTCTGTTGTCGCTCGACTGCAGGGGCCGGTGAATGCCGTGACACCGCCGTTCGTGGATCTGTTCCCGACCATGAAGCATCGACCCTACAACAGCACCGGGGCTGGCTACCTGGGAAGTGCCTGGGATCAGGTTCGAGCAGACGGGGAAGACCTTGCCAGCATGCGGTTGCGTTATATCGAAGGGCAGCAGTTTTCCGCTCGACGCAGTCTGCTCAACCAGCTGGATGGTGTCCGCAGAGATCTGGATGCCGATCCTGTGCAGGCGATGCAGGAAAGTTATCGGCGTGCCTTCGATGTGCTCACCAGTTCGCGTCTGGTTGACGCCATGAATGTGGACAATGAAGACCCGGCGACTCTGGCACGTTACGGTCGTGGTTCCTCCACGCATCTCGGCGATGGTGCTCCCCTGTGGAACGATCAGTTACTGATCGCTCGGCGGCTGGTGGAAGCCGGCGTTCGTGTGGTAACGGTGGCGTATGGATTCTGGGATACGCACGGCAATAACTTCGGGCATTGCCGAAAGCACCTGCCTACTCTGGACACAGGCCTGTCAGCTCTGATCAGTGATCTGTATGAACGAGGTCTTGATCAGGATGTCACACTGGTGGTCTGGGGAGAATTTGGTCGCACACCGAAGATCAATGACAAGGCCGGGCGCGACCACTGGGCTCCCGTGCAGTCGGCCCTGTTTTCCGGTGGGGGTATGCCGATGGGGCAGGTGATCGGTTCCACAGATGCCATTGCCGCCTATGCTCAGGATCGTCCCGTTCACTATCGTGATGTGCTGGCAACGATCTACAGTAATCTGGGCATTGACAGCAGCCTGTTTATTCGAGATCAGGCCGAACGTCCGGTGCGAATTCTTCCTGAAGAGGCACGGCCAATCCGCGAACTCACCAGCAGCACCTGAAGGCGATCACAATTTATGGTCGACTGAGGTCCTTGTCCGGAACAGGGAGGCCGAGATTCGCTGGCTGTGTTCGCCGGGGCCTGCCAGCTGTCGAGCCTGGGCAACACTGGAGTCAATCAGCAGTCGCATTTCGAGGGTCACGGATCCACTCGCGGGCATCTGAAACTGCCAGCGCGGAAGAATACAGACGCTCTGCTGCAGCCTTGCTGCTTCCGTAGCCTGCGGGTTGGTGGTGAGCACCGGGGAAATCCAGAAATCCGCTTCTTTGGCAAGTTCCAGACTGATATCGAGTCCAAGTGATTCGTCAATCATGCACACCCGATCGGTCTGCCGGAGGATGAGCGTTTCGTGCAGGCTTCCCAGTGGTTGACCCTGAGAATCGTAGTAATAGCAGTCCTCCGGTTTGTCCGGCAGCATGGCAAAATTGAACTCCGTGCCAAAGTGCAGCAGTTGCTCTGCTGGCGGGCCACTCAGTCGATACTGGATCAGCAGCTCGCCCGGGCGGTCCATGGATGCAACGATGGTCTTGCTGACCCTGATGTTGCTGCTTTCGATCCTGCGTTCGGCATGCATTTCGAGAGCAATTCGCGTTTCTCCCTCGTGCAGCACTGCGTTGTAGAATGCATCCTCAAAGTCGCCGATAAGTCCTTCGTGAACCTGAAATTCCTGCAGCGTGAGATCCGGCCGCAGAAAGTGGTCCACCAGCATCCGACGTGGCCAGAATCGAGGTGCATTGGCTTCAGCTGCCGATTTCTCCGCCTGCTCAGGAGGATGCTGCGGTGCCGCTGTCGGAGCAGCAAAGCTGAGTGTTGCAAGCAGATTGATTGCCGGCGTGCGTACATTCAGTTCAGTCAACTGGCCTCCCTGAGCGGGAGCGACCAGTGCAGAGATACGATGATTGCTGAGCCGAACTTCGCGACGCAGGTCAAAGTTCTCATCCAGAATTCGCCCGGCAATCCAGGCGGGAACACCCTGTTCGATCTGCAGCAGCAGGTTTTCCGCTTCGATCAGCTGTGAATGCACGGCAGCCCTCAGCGCGGGCTGAAAAAGGCCGTGCCGGGGACCGTTCCAGTAGGCGTCATTGCACTGACCGCGATAAAGATGCAGTCGCGCCCGCTGGATCACATCTTTGTGTGAATCGAGCAGGACGTCAGAACTGCGAATGCGGGCCAGATTATTACTGACGTCAATCATCCGCGCATACATGTCCATACTTTCCTGCCAGGCGAGTCGTTCAGAACGCCACGAATTCCGGCTGATGCGGGAGCTTCCTGCAGCAGTGGATCGATCCGGCATTCCGGCGGCAAGATAGCATTGCCCGGCGGGCGAAGTACTGTCCAGAAGCTGTGACAGCGTGCTGGAACGAACCAGTGATGCGGATTCGGCGGCCAGATGATCCAGTGCTGTCAGCCATTCTGCGGTGGTTGACCCGTTGCCGGAAAAGGCTGTTGCGATATCGATCACCAGGGTTCGCAGTGAGTTTGTCGTGGCACCGCTGAGTTGTTCCAGAAACTTCTCTGCGGATTGCAGCAGCAGTCCGGTTACTGACAGTTCCTGTGCCGGGAACAGGCAGAGCGTACTGCCCTCATCTTCGGTGATGTAATAACCGTCGAGCTCCGATTCCAGAAAACCAGCGGCAAGAAAGTGCGCCTGGTCGAGCACGACGTACTCCAGATCTGCTCTGGCGATTTCTGAAGCCAGAGATTCCTGCCAGACATTTTCGGGAAGCAGCATGCCTCGGGTATCGCAGCTGAACAGATCGGAAATCAGCTCTGCGCAGGCGACGATCTGCCCTTCTCGATCCCTGGCCGGGATGCCTGGCAGGACAGGCTGAAAAAGCGGCCCCCCCAGAATCTCAATGCGTTCTGTCCGGACCAGTGCATTGATACGATTGATGGCCGCAGGTCGATTAATTGTCAGCCATTCCAGGACCTGGCCCGACAGAAACAGGCTGCAGGAGAGGTTGCCGACGGATTCGAGCAGTTTCAGGCACGGTACGAGGGAGTCTTCCACGCAGGCACGGAACTGCTCATCAGTTGAACCTGTCGGCAGGTGCAGGTGGAAATTCAGAGAGAATGTCGTGACATGGGACATAGTGAGTGACCTGAGATTTCGAAGCTGCCTGAGTTACAGCCTGAACTGCACTGGTGAAAATGTGCAGAACAAAGGCGGTGTCTGTTGTCCGAACCGAGGAATAATAGAACGGCGGCGGCAGTGCTCTCTGTGGAAGGATAGTTCAGCGGGGTGTCAGATTTCGAGAGGAACTGGCTGCGGAAACTCTGATCCTCGCAATTCACAGGTTGCGTGGCCTGCGGAGAATAGGTCGTGCTGCGGTCCGGCGTGGAAGAATTCTGATGCGGGGTGCCCTGAAGACCGGGCGATCCGGAGAAGCGGAATTCCCGCGGTGACCACTGGGAAGTGATTGCCCTCGTTGCCGGATTTGCAGACATTGTGATCTGCGAGGTATGTAATCTGTAGGATTCTATCAGAGCGAGGTACGGATGGTGTTTTTTGAGGTCTTTTGAGGTCCTCGAAGACGCGACCCGATTTCAGGCAGTGTGCAGCAAAGGTTATTCAGGATAATGACGCAGACGGAAAAGGGATCGGTCGCAACAACAGTACCTGTGGCCGAGGCTGCACCAGCGGGATCGATGTCGGCGATTCTGCTGAACATTGCTGGTGCGGTAATCATTCTGGGCCTGGGTCTTGGGGGACTCAGATACTTCGGGGCTCGAAGTGAAGTTCCTCGTGATGAATCACGCGGCCAGTCCACGGCGGTGCCATTGGTCCTTGCAGCACCAGTGGTGGCATGGAACGATCAGTTTGAGTTACGGGTGGATGGGGAAGCGGCCACATGGCGCGTGCTGAGTGTCAGTACGGAAGTGACCGGACGAATCATTCACAAGTCTGCAGCCTGTCGCAGCGGCAGTTTTGTGTCTGCGGGGGATCTGCTGTTTGAAATTGACAGCTCGAACTACCTGCTGGAGGAGGAGCGACTGCTGGCCCGCTGCAGTCAGGTTGAAGAGGAACTGGTTTCCACTGAGATCGGCATCGAGAACACCCGCAAGCTGATCGGGCTGGCTCAGGAAGACGTTGCTCTGAAGCAGCAGAATCTGGAGCGGATGCAGAGTCTGATGCGGGAGAGAGCATTGTCCCAGCAGGATATGGATACGGCCAGAAGCGCTGACGTGATGGCTCGAAATGCCCTGCAGCTGCAACTGAACCAGCTCCGAACACTGCAGCAGTCAGTCCGGATTCAGACGGCGTCCCTGCAGGTTGCTCAGGCAGAACTGAAAGCTGTGCAGCTGGATATCGCTCGCTGTCGCGTTACTGCTCCGGTTTCCGGTCGAGTGGTTGCGGATGAGCGTGAGGAGGGCGATTACCTGAATGCCCGCGATCGGCTGGTGCAGATCAGTGATGCTTCGGAGATGGAAGTTCTCTGCAGTCTGCGAGATGAGGAACTGGCGTGGGTCTGGCATTATTCTCAGCGGCTGAATGCACAGCCGCCACAGACATCAGAGCAGAGTGCCGAAGGCACAGCTGAAACGGCTCAGGTGCAGGATCCTCTTGGTCAGCCGCAGGTGCCCTGTCGGGTGGTCTACGATTCGGGTGGAGTCCAGACGTCGTGGCAGGGAGAACTGGCCAGGTACGATGGTTCAGGAGTTGACCGTGGCACGCGAATGTTTCCCTGTCGAGTGGTGGTGCGCAATCCTCGGGAGCGCGAAGTTTCCTCAGTTGGTGGTCAGGCTGCTCCGATTACACCTCCATCGCTGATCTCCGGAATGTTCGTTTCGGTACGAATTGCGGTCGATGCCGGGGTGCCCCTGTTTCAGGTGCCTGCGGAGGCGATTCGTCCGGGGCAGAAGATCTGGATTGTTCGTGAAGGTCGGCTGCACATTCTGGCGGTGCGAATGCTGCAGATGACGGAATACGGAGCCATCGTACTGCAGGAAGACGGGGACCTGCTGTCAGATGATCAGGTGGTGATTTCTCCGCTGGCAACGCATGCTGAGAACATGCTGGTTGAAGTGCAGGATGCTGCACCGGCAGCTGCATTGAGTTCGGAGGAGCAGGAATGAGTGGGAAAGCTGTTCGCTGGGCCATTCGCAATTCACCAGCGATGAACACCATTGTCGTCGGCGTTCTGCTCATGGGCGCACTGGCCGGATTCAGTCTGCGGCGAGAGGTGTTTCCGCAGTTTGAACTGGAGATCATTCTGATCAGTGTTCCTTATCCAGGAGCCAGTCCGGAAGAGGTCGAGAGCGGGATCTGTCAGAAGGTGGAAGAGGCTGTGCGTTCGGTGGACGGCATCAAGAAGCTCACCTCTGTCGCACTGGAGGGTGCCGGGAACGTCGTCGTGGAGCTGCACAATGATGTTCCGGACGTTCAGAAGGTGATGAATGAGATTGAATCTCAGGTCGATCGGATCCCCAGCTTTCCGGAGCTGGCGGAGGAACCTGACATTCAGCAGATTACGTTTCGCACCAAGGCAATCACGGTGGGCATCATCCAGAAGGCTGCGGATGTTCCGGATGCTGAACTGCAACTGCGTGAGATTGCGGAAGTTGTCCGTGATGATCTGCTGCTCATCGATGGAATTTCGCAGGCCAATATTCAGGGCGAACGCGACTATCAGATTGACGTGGAGATCCCGGAGTCGATTCTGCGGGAATACGGTCTGACGCTGGCGGACGTAGCGGATCGGATTCGTGCGCGGAACCTGGAGTTGCCTGGCGGGACACTGCGGGATCGCGGTGAAACATACCTGCTGCGAGGCAAGGACAAACGCGTTCTGGGAGAGGAGATTGCTGAAATCCCCCTGATTACTCGCCCGGATGGCGCAGTACTGCGGGTCAGTGATCTGGGGGAAGTGCGGGACGAGTTCATTGACACTGTGAGTATCAGTGAAATCGATGGGCAGTCCGGTCTGGCGATCGATGTGAATGCCGCCAGCCGTGAAGATCTGCTAGGCATGACTGCAGCGGTGCGCACCTACTGCAGTCAGAAGGAACTTCCGGCGGGTTACGAATTCGTGCTCTGGGGCGATACTTCGAAGGAGGTTCGAGACCGGCTTGATCTGCTGTTGCGAAACGGTGCACAGGGACTGATTCTGGTGTTCGTGATTCTGGCCCTGTTTCTGGAACTCAGGCTGGCCTTCTGGGTGGCCCTGGGAATTCCGATTTCCCTGCTGGGGGCGTGTGCTGTTCTGTGGCAGTTTGATCAGACACTGAACATGCTCAGTTTGTTTTCCTTCCTGATTGCGCTCGGAATTGTTGTCGACGACGCCATTGTGGTCGGCGAGAACATTTACACGCATCGGATGATGGGCAAGCCGGCCATGCAGGCTGCGATTGATGGAACGGTCGAGGTTGTGCCGTCGGTCGTCTCATCCGTAACCACCACAATCTTCGCGTTCACCCCGATGTTCTTTGTTTCCGGGGTGATGGGCAAGTTTTTTGCGGTGATGCCACTGGCGGTGATTGCAATTCTGGCGATCTCACTTCTGGAAGCCTGTTTTGTGCTCCCCTGTCACCTCGCACACGGCTCCGATCGTCCCTCCCCGCTGACGGCGGGGCTGAATCGGGGGACCGGGCGTGTGCTGTCGTTCATCATCAGTCGGCTGTACCTGCCTGCCCTGAAGTTTTCCATTCGCAACCCGGCGATCGCAATCAGTTCTGCGGTGAGCTTGCTGCTGCTGATTGTCAGTCTCGTGACCAGCGGTACAGTGGCATCGGTGTTCTTTCCCAAGCTGGATGCTCCTGAAGTCATCGCCAAAGTGATCTTCCCTGATGGAACTCCCAGTCAGATTACGGATGCGACAACCAAACGGATTGAGCAGGCGATTCATCAGATCAACGAAGATTACAGCCAGGATGGACTCCCGCTCGTGAAAGTGACTCACCGCATGGTCGGGCTGGTGAAGGATGACAACCCGGGCGGCGGGGCAACGGTGAACGGGGGCCATGCCGGAACTGTTTACGCAGAACTTGTCGATGCCGGTGATCGCAGCATGACCAGCGAGGAAGTTGTCCGGGAATGGCGGGAACGGGTTGGTGAAATCGCCGGTGTGGAACGGTTGACTTATGGGTCGCTGTCACGCGGTCCCGGTGGAAGTCCCATTGAATTCAAACTGCTCGCCCCGGCCAGTCAGATGCCGCAGCTGGAGGCTGCTGTGGAGGAGACGAAGGCAAAACTGGCGACCTATCAGGGTGTATTTGACGTTGCAGATGATTCGACGCCGGGCAAATGGGAACTGCAGCTGAGTGAGCGGAAGCGAGGGCTGGCTCTGGGTGTACCGCTGGCGAGAATCGCCAGAACGGTACGAGCTGCCTACTACGGTGAAGAAGTCATGCGGCTGCAGCGCGGACGGCATGAAGTAAAGCTGATGGTGCGCTATCCGGAATCTGATCGCCGTTCGATTGCCGGGTTGGATGACATTCGGGTTGATCAGGGAGACGGTGTGCAGCGGCCGATCACGGAACTGGTGGATGTAAAAGTCACCAGCGGCTATTCCGAGATCAATCGTATTGACCAGAAACGATCAATTACAATTTCTTCCGACATCAACGAACAGGAAGGAAATGCCAAGGAAATTGTTGCAGATCTGCAGGCGACGTTTGTCCCGGATCTGCTCAAGAGGTATCCCGGTCTGCGGATTCGCTGGGAGGGGCAGCAGGAACAGGACACGGAAAGCGTACGCAGCCTTGGAATTGGTATGGTGGTCGCATTACTGGCGATGTACGTGCTGCTCACTGTCGAATTCACTTCCTATGGTCTGCCAATGGTTGTGATGGCTGTGATTCCCTTCGGAATGATGGGAGCAGTGCTCGGGCACTGGGTGATGGGGCTGCCCCTGACGCTGTTCAGCATCCTTGGCATTGTCGCGCTCACCGGAATCGTCGTGAATGATTCCATCGTGCTGGTGGACTTCATGAACAATGCTGCACGTGCGGGTGTGCCACTGGAACAGGCTGTCCTGGAAGGAGGGGCACGCCGGTTCCGACCAGTTCTGCTCACATCACTCACGACCGTTGCCGGCTTGTCGCCTATCCTGACTGAAACATCGTTTCAGGCACAACTGGTGATTCCGATGGCGACCAGTCTGTGCTTTGGTCTGGTGACCACCACCGTGTTGGTCCTGATCCTCATTCCGGTTTTCTACTTTTTGTATGGCAGAATCTTCGGGGTGACGCTGGATGCAGCAGAGGAGTCATGGGCGATCCGCGAGCCAGGTCTGCCGGTGCCACAGAGCCAGGGTGTCTGACAGAGCCACGGTGTCTGACAGAGCCAGGGTATTTGCTTATGCGGACGGCCGGCGAGCGACCAGCAGCCGTGATTTTCCGGCGATTCTGCAGGCAATGATTACTGCTGGTGGTCCGTCGCCCTGCGGAAGACGTCGTCGCAGAGCTTCGGCATCCAGCGGAATTCGGCGACAACGGATCTCATATTCTGACGCTGGCCGCTGGCTCAGATAACGCCTCAGATCTCTGGGATTGGCCGAAAGAACCGCCTCTACCAGAAAACCGGTGACAAAACCCGTGGAGGGAAGCTGTTCGGCAGTCAGGTACTCTTCCTCAGGATCCAGTCGCTGCAGCTGCCAGCGTTCTGCCAGTACGTCCAGCAGGCCGGAGCGGACAAGGGCCGGATCCGGGTCCAGCAGCCATTGAGAGACCTCCTGAGCCTGTTCGGCCCATGCCGAAAGCGGGTCGGCAGAAATTGACTCGTCAGTGTCCAGGCAGGTTGCTCGGAAGGAATGTTCTCCGGCCAGTGCTCCGAACCAGACTGTTGCCTCCCGGCATTCGCCGCGCCAGCTGATGAG
>JALRDR010001117.1 GCA_023262145.1 Planctomycetaceae bacterium
CTTGGTGGATACGACTACACGAAAAGTTCGACCTGATTATCAGCAACCCACCGTGGGAGAATCGTACTCCTGTCAGTGTGCAGGAATTTGCGTTGTATGACCCGGGGTTTGCCCTGCTGCACAGCCTGCTCAGCGGTGCTCGCGACCGGCTGCGTCCCGGCGGGCGTATCTGGCTGGCCTACGGCTGCGTAACTGCGATTCGGACGATTCAGCAGATCGCTGCCGAACAGCAGCTCAACTGCGAACTCCTGGACCAACGGGACCTTGACGCGGTTCCAGAGCTGTTTCTGCCGGGAATGCTCATCGAAATCACGATCCCCTGACCCAGCTGCAGCAGGCTGTTTTTTCCTGACCTGCCGCATCATTCCCGCCTGTCAGACGCAACCACAGTTTCCCTCATCCCGCCTGCCTGCTAACCTGTCGGCATGGCACTGCTGCGAAATGATGCGGAATCGTCATTTCCGGCCTGCCTGCTCATCTCTGATTGCTGACTCCAACGCCGAAAATGAAGTACGGACGCGATTCGTCCGGCATTGCGATCATGCAGGTTCCCCAGAACAGCCCTGAATTCCTGTCGTTGCTGCAGAAGAGCGGTCTGCTGACTTCCGATCAGATTCGGCACGCGCTGGCTCAACTGCAGCTTCCCGACAATATCTCAGCTCATGACTGTGCCGCTGCATTTGTTGCAGCGCGTTTTATTACCCCATTTCAGGCCGAACGCATCATTGAGGGGCGTTATCGTGGCCTCGTCATTGGCAGCTGGCGAATTCGCGAAATGCTCGGCTTTGGCGGCATGGGTTGCGTGTACATCGCCGATGCCCCCGGCGCCTCTGATAAAGTCGCGATCAAAGTGCTCGCCGGGCAGCATGCCGTGGATAACGGAATGCTCACCCGACTGCAACTTGAAGCCCGGGCCGGCATGAAACTGCGACACCCGGGAATCATCCAGACCAGACAACTCGAATCCACCGGACCAGTCCACTTTCTGGTGATGCAGCTGATCCGAGGAATCAGTCTGCACGAGCTGGTCGCACTGCAGGGCCCACAGGCTCCGGAAGTTGTCTGCGACTTCGGCATGCAGGTGGCCGAGGCGTTGCACTACGCACACCTCGAAGGCGTGATTCACCGTGATATCAAACCTGCCAATTTCCTGATTGAACCCGACGGTCGCATCTATGTACTGGACTTTGGTCTGGCCATGCTGCAGGACAATGCTGAAGACGAATTCACGCTGTCGATGGTCTTTGGACATGACTGTCTTGGAACTCCCGACTACATCGCCCCGGAACAATCGCTCGACAGCCGCAGCATTGATGCTCGAGCTGACGTGTACAGCCTCGGTGCAACCCTGTTTGTAGCGCTCACCGGGCGAGTTCCATTCCCGCAGAAATCAACGAAAGCCAAGCTGGAATCGCGACGCTCCCAGGCACCGCGTCGAGTCACCGATGTGAACCCTGCGATCCCGCAGGAAATCAGCGATGTCATCTTCAGAGCAATGGCCCGGGATCCGGACGACCGCTACGCCAATGCTCGGGAAATGGCAGATGCATTGCGTCCGTTTGCCCGCCGCAAACCAGTCAGTTTTGACTTTCGTCGACTCATCACACTGCGTGCAAAGCAGGCGAAGGAAAAGCTTGAGAAAGCGGAACGTCGTAGTTCCGGACCGCGTTCTTCAATTACGGGCAACGCCGACTGGCTGCGAACCATTGGGTCCGAAGCAGCCTTCGTTGCCCCGTCAACACCGGCTGCACGATCATGGGCGCCAGCGGCCGAAAAAACAGCCAGGGCAGCAAAACAATCCGCATCCTCCCTCAAACAGGACGACCCGACGCCGACGCCGGAAGAACTGTCCCGAGTCAAAGCGGATGCAGCGCCAGTTACGAAAAACCCCAGCACCGCGTCGCCAATGCCAGGTCCCCCACCGAAAGAGCCTGCCGAACAGAACAGCGAAAAATCCGCTCCGACGGCTCCTGCAACAGCAACCGAAGTGCTCCAGCAAACCGACTGGTCGATCGTTGGAACGGACTTCAAAGGGGTCCGTCCACTTCCTGTTCGCCGCTACACGATTGGTGCCAGTCCCTCCGCTGACTTCCGACTGGAAGGGCAGAGCGTTGACTCGCAGCATGGAGTGCTGATCTGGAAGGATCCATTCTGGGAATACCAGCACCTCTCAGAGAAGTGCGGTACCTGGTACGACGGCCAGCCTGTCACGGCTGCTGTCACATTGCAGCACAACGGACTGCTGCAACTGGGTGAAACAGCTCAGCTGAGCCTGCGGCATCGCAACCCGCAACAGCTGTATCCTCCCCGCAGGATCAACTGGAGCGAAGGGCTGAAGAACCTCGCATTCGTCACAGTTCTGGTAACGATGGTGACCGTCACAGCAGCAGCTGCGGTTTCCCTGCTGCGACCGGATCTGTTACCAGAATCCGTCCAGCAACGACTGCTGCAGAATTCCAGACCAAAGGACTGAAGCAAACGCTCAGCCATCCACCGCCAGCAATCAACTCCACTGTCACCCTCAGGACGGCAACACAAAGCGCGGCCTCCGCACTTCTCCGCGGGACCGAAAGTTCGTAGACTCTGCACGCAACAATGGCCGCGTGGACCAGGAACTCCAGAACACAATTCCTGTGATCATCCACCGCGGACATGTCCTCGTAGCTCAGCAGGATAGAG
>JALRDR010001162.1 GCA_023262145.1 Planctomycetaceae bacterium
GCATATTCATGGGCAACGTGGCGATTCCCTGCTGCAATGCGTGTCGGCGGTCGGCACATCAACCTGTCAGCGTGACGCGCCTTGGTTCTGATCCTTTGCAAACGGACGGCTGCTGGTTTTGTCCGCGGTCGGGAAATCGTCCGGGACGGGGAGAGTCACCTTGCCGGTGGCAGCCCATTCTGTCCCGCGCAGGAGTGTCGTGATGAACCCAACGCATTCCTGGGAGTATTCAGCGTGGCCCATCGGGGTGTGAAAGACCCGCCCTTTGTTCCAGTTGATAGTCATGATCATGGGTTCGTGTCGTCCTGTGGCAGATGATTCTGCCGTGGCGATCACGTGCATATTGCGGGCGGGGCCCCGCAGTCGATCGTAGAGTTCATCCTTTGCATGCAGCCATTCGGCGGGCATACCGGCGACAATGGGGTGTTCACGATCTCGCACGATGATCGGAAACTCGTGTTGTGGACCGTGACTGCCTCCCTGTCCCGGAGATTCGTCAACAGTCAGTTTGCCTTCGTTGGAATAGTAAACGTAGGGACCGTCCTTTTCAGTTCGGCCGCCCCAGCCACCGAGCCCGATCATTTCGTTGTAAGCCGGCCATTCGGGAAACGAGTTGTTTGCAGCATGGATCACGACAAATCCACCGCCACCGGAAACGTAGTCTTCAAAGTCCTTCCGAGTAGCTTCCGGCCACGCAGCGGCTCCGTGACCAAAGTTGCTGAGTACGGCGGCGTATTCGCGGAAGGCCGGGCGGAAGTCCGGGTCGGTCCCTTTGGGGGCGGCTGTTGCCACATCGACCTGGAAGCGTCCAGATTCTTCCAGCCAGGACTTCATCATCTTTGTCGTCTGTGGCCAGACGCCATGATTGTTCTGACCGTCGACAATCAGAACTCGCAGCGGTTCTGCCGCCTGCAGTCTGATGCAGGTCGAAAGCAGCATTGTGAAAATAAACAGACGAGTGATGATTCGGGAACAGTGCAGTGCCATCTGGCAACCTTTCAGATTGAGTGCTGCCTGCGAGCGGATTCGCAGCCGCAGCCGATGTGATTCAAATTCAGATTCAGAAGTACAGACATCGTTGAGGCTCAGACGCAGGTCTGCAGTCCTGGCCATTTTGGCGGCAGAGAACTGTCTGCCTGTCAGCGCTGCCCTTGCCGTCTGCCAGTCGCAGGCTGCTGAATCATGGAAACCGCCTGATTCGGTGCCTGATCGCCAGTGCCGGATGAACGTTGCGGACGGCAGTTTTGTCCGACGCTGTCATTCAGAGCATGAACTGAACAGCACCTCTGCCAAAAAGCTGCAGTCCCGGCCCTGTGGAACAGTCCCGGCCCTGTGAAATAGTCCCGGCCCTGTGGAACAGGTCCAGCCCTGTCAGGAGAGTTGGCAGGGGGAGTGCAATTGGCAGAGTGCAGTCGGAAGATGTTCTGATACCAGCGTGCCGAAGTCCTGTCAGTTTGAGATCCTGGCAAGTTTCCGGCAGCCTCAGATTGTAGTTGATTCTGCAACAGCGGGCACAGTGTCGGCAGGTGGTTTTCCGCGAACATTCTCCCGGGCGGATTCGGGCAATAGGGATGGTGGTAAGTGTCAGCAGGAATCGTTAAGACTGGGGTTGTCGGATGCATGCGCGCATGCATGCCTTGATGTTTTCCCCGGGATTCAGGGGCTGCGTTGTGCAGTGTTTTCTTCGTGCCAGCCGGAATTGAGTCTGATCAGATGACCTTACAGAAATTGTACATCGTTTGCGTATTGCTGGTTTGCTGTTGTACTGCCAGTTGGTGTGCGGCTGCTGATGAGCTGGCAACCGGTCAGCTGAACCACGCTGATCTGAGTGTGTACCTTGATGACAATGGAGCGGCGCAGCCGATTCGGACTCCTGCAGACTGGGGACGACGTCGGGAGCAGATTCTGGCTGGAATGCAGGAGGCGATGGGGGTACTTCCGGAGCGTCGGGCGGGGACTGACTTTGCGGTTCGGATCGAGGAGGACGAGCGCAGAGGCAGCGTGCGGCGATTGTTTCTGACGATTCGCGGGGAGGATGGTGATCGAATACCGCTCGACCTGTATCTGCCCGCCGCCATTGCAGAGGCTGTGGATGTCTCATCACTCCGTGTGTCAGGCAATACCGCGGCGATTGCCGCCGTGCTGGCGCTGCATCCGACGGGCAGCGACGGTCGCCGGATTGTGGCTGGTGAGGGTGGTCGTCCGGGGCGTCAGTACGGTCTGGAGCTGGCTCAGCGCGGCTACGTTGTGGCTGCCCCTGATTATCCATCATTCGGAGCCCTGGAGGACTATGATTTTGCAGCGGACGAATATGTGTCCGGAACGATGAAGGCAATTGTGAATCATCGTCGTTGTACGGACTTTCTGGCCTCGCTGGGATTTGTGGATGGCGAGCGTCTGGGAGTGATCGGGCATTCACTGGGCGGGCACAACGCCATCTTTCAGGCGGTATTTGACGGACGTCTGAAGGTCATCGTTTCAAGTTGTGGCTGGTGTCCGTTTGCGGATTACTACGAGGGCAGGATTGCCGGCTGGACCAGTGATCGTTACATGCCGCTGTTGAAGACCAGGTACGAGCTGGATGTTTCCCGGGTGCCCTTTGATTTTTATGAACTGGTGGCGGCGCTGGCCCCGCGAACTTTTGTTTCCGTATCACCGGAGCAGGACAGCAATTTTTCGGTAGCCGGCGTGAGGAAGGCAATACCAGCTGCGGGCAGTGTGTATTCCCTGCTGGATGCACGGGAAAAACTGGTGCTGATGACTCCTGATTGCGACCATAATTTTCCTGCTGACGTACGGATGCAGGTCTACGCGATCATGGACAAGGCACTGCAGCATCAGCCCTCTGAATTTGAGCCCGATTATTCGCTCGAACTGCCTCGCATTGCCGCAACGGCAGCAGATGCAGCTCTGCAGACATTTGAAGTGCTGCCGGAGTTTGAGCTGCAGCAGACAGCGGCTGAGCCTCTGGTCGCAGATCCGATTGCCATGGCGTGGGATGCAGACGGCCATCTGTTTGTCGTGGAGATGCGAGATTATTCCGAGCAGGACAAGGAGTCTCTGGGAGTGATTCGTCGCCTGACCGACAGCGACGGCGACGGGAGTTTTGATCAGTCACAGATCTTCGCCGATCAGCTCAGCTGGCCCACGGCGGTGATTGCGGCCAACGGCGGGATTTTTGTGGGGGCTCCGCCGGAAATCTGGTTCCTGAAGGATGCCGACGGTGATGGTGTTGCGGAAGTGCGGGAGCATATCTTTACCGGGTTCAGCCGCAGCAATGTGCAGGGGATGATGAACAGCTTCCACTGGGGACCGGACAATCGTATTTATGGATCATCCAGTACCACCGGAGCCACGGTTCGCTGTCTGCGGCATCCGGAGCGTGCGGAGGTGACATTAAGTCGGCAGGACTTTTCCTTTGATCCGGTCACTCTGGAGCTGCGTGCCGAAACGGGTGGCGGGCAGCACGGGATGAGTTTTGATGACTGGGGCCGCAGATTTGTGAGTGCCAACAGTGATCATGCTCAGTGTATTGTCTATGACACTCGCTACCTTGCACGAGGTACGACGGCGAATGCCGCCCCCTCGCGCGTCAGTATCGCTGTGGATGGCGGACAGGCTCCCGTGTTTCGCATCAGCCCGGTGGAACCATGGCGCATCGTGCGTACGCGACTGCGTGCATCGGGACTTGAGCGAGGAATTGTTGAAGGAGGAGGACGCCCCGCCGGTTACTTCACAGGAGCGACCGGGATCACCGTTTATCGTGGCGATGTATGGCCTGATGAGCTGCGGGGGACGATTGTTGTGGGGGATGTGGGCAGCAATATTGTGCATCGCAAACGGCTCACTCCACTCGGAGTATCGTGGAAGGCAGAGCGGATGGACGAGGGACGTGAGCTGGTTGCTTCGAACGACATCTGGTTCCGACCTGCTCAGTTTTCCAACGCTCCGGATGGCTGTCTGCATATTCTGGATATGTATCGGGAGGTGATTGAGCATCCAGCCAGTCTGCCACCTGACATCAAACGCCATCTGGATCTGACCAGTGGTCGTGATCGCGGTCGTCTGTATCGACTCGCGCCAAAGGGGCATGCACCGCGACCGGCACCGCAGCTGAGCACGGCCTCGGCGGCCGAACTGGTCGCGCTGCTGGAACATCCGAATGCATGGCATCGGGAGACAGCCTGCCGTCTGTTGTTTGAGCGGCAGGCGACGGAAGTGACAAGTCAGGTGCAGACGCTGCTGCGTACTTCGCCATCCGGACTGGCTCGATTTCATGCGCTGGGGGTATTGCAGGGACTGCACCGCCTGGCTCCGGAAGACGTGATCGTCGGGCTTCGCGACAGTGTGCCTGAAGTTCGTGAACGTGCGCTTGTCTGCAGTGAATCATTCATTGCCGACAGGCAGGTACAGAGTGCAATGCTGCAGATGTCGAGTGAGTCTGTTCCGCGAGTGGTGCTGCAACTGGCGTTCAGTGTCGGCGAGCTTTCCGACGGGCCGGAGAAACAGGCATTACTGACGCAGATTGCCCTGCACAGCGGCGACGATGCGTGGATACGCACGGCAATTCTGACATCTCTGGGAAGCGGAGCCGCAGAGATGCTGGCAGCTCTTGCAGAGCTGCCCGGTGCAGCGCCGGAGATGCTGCGGGAACTGGTCAGTCTGAGCGTCAACGTGGCGGACACCGGGAAGGGGCTGGAGTCACTGGCTACGGCGGTGCAGGCGGCTCAACAGGTAGCCGGACGACAGGTGCTGCTGCTGCAGGCTGCGGTTGCTTCCAATCGCCGACTGACAGCTCTGCCGGCTTTCGGTGAGCTCAGTGGCGGGCTGGTGCAGCAGGCCATCGCGACATTGCGATCGCAGCAGTCATCAGTTGCGCAGATGATCGGTGCGTTGCAG
>JALRDR010000001.1 GCA_023262145.1 Planctomycetaceae bacterium
CGGTGCCCCGCAATCAGGCCTGAAACAGGCGGGACGCAAGGGAAATTCGCTCCCG
This sequence comes from Planctomycetaceae bacterium, assembly GCA_023262145.1. Lineage (GTDB taxonomy): Bacteria > Planctomycetota > Planctomycetia > Planctomycetales > Planctomycetaceae > SXXK01. The sequence goes on from JALRDR010000001.1 coordinate 56, forward strand.
CGGGATCCTTCCTGCGGCGTTTCCGGGCTCGAAGCTCTCGGTTTTAGCGGGAATTGTCTGCTGGAGTCAATTCGAGCTCAGCGCAGTCCCGCGCTGAAGCACGCTCGACAACTGCCCGCTCAATGCTCAGACTTGCCTGTGACAACGGTTCCGGCTGCAAGTACTGTCCGCTGTCCAACGATCGAATCCTCCTGTCGGGAGCAAAGCTATGCGTCGAATGTTCATTGTCCGGATGATTGTGATTGTCGGCGGACTTGTTCCCGGTGTCCTTGTGTCGGCGCAAGCGGCAGAAGAAACGGTAATCGTGACTCTTGGCGATTCCATCACAAAAGGCGTGCGTTCCGGGGTAACTGCAGAACAGACGTTTGCTGGTCTGCTGCAGCGTGAATTTGGCGATGCAGGAGCAGCGATCAAAGTCGTGAATCAGGGGATCGGTGGAGAACGCACAGATCAGGCTCTGCGACGGCTTGAACAGGAGATCCTGTCACTGAAGCCGGCCATCGTTACCGTGATGTATGGCACAAATGACAGTTATGTGGATCAAGGCAAATCGGCCAGTCGGCTCAGCGAGCAACAGTTTGAGACGAATCTGCGAGAACTGGTTGAGCGAATGCAGGCGGCAAACGTGAAGGTTGTGCTGATGACTGAACCGTGCTGGGGCAAGTCCGCGAGCAAAAATGGACTTGGCGAACATCCGGATGAACGCCTGCAGAAATACATGGCATCGACGCGACTGGTCGCTGCCGAGAAGCAGGTGCCGCTGGTCGATCACTATCAGATCTGGACAAAGCATCGGGATGCCGGAAATGACCCCGGGGAGTGGACGACGGATCAATGTCATCCGAACCCGGTCGGGCACAGGGAACTGGCCAAGGCAATGCTTCCGGTCCTGAAGTCGTTGCTGAAGTAAGACGGCCGGCGTGCCTGATCGTCCGCGCATCGGTGCTGCTGTTGGCCAATGCAGCAGTGGCCCGGCACAGGCCCGGATCGTGCGGCAACCTGACTGCCAGCCTGCCGCACGGCCCGCATCGCTGGCTCCGGGGAAATCGCAGGAAACTGGCCCGGAATTCCTTCCCGGGGAACTTCTGCAGCATGGCGGGAACTGCTCTCTCCAGACAAAAGCAGCCCGCTCAGAATGACTGAGGCGGGCTGTATGTTTTTCGGCTGAGCGAGATCGCAAACCGCAAGGGTCAGTCGGGTCTGGTGAGTACCAGGGTGCGACTGTAGAGCAGAACCAGCAGCAGCACTGAGGAAACTCCGGCGATCCACCATGCTGACGGGAGCAGGTTGTAATCTGTGAAACCATCAGCCTCAATAGCGTTCAGTGCTGCAGCCATCGGATTGAGCCGCAGAACATTCTCCACGAGGTCGTGACCGAACGGAGCATTTCGGTTCACCCAGACCAGCAGCGTGCCTCCAAAGAGAGAGATCAGCACCCCGTAGGCGACGGTTGTGGCGATGGCGGTGGCGCGACAGAAACTGCTGGTCACGGCGCTGATCAGCATCGACAGGATGGCTGATGCGGTGAGGCAGACGAGCACCTGCTGGACCTGCGGTTTCAGGATCGGCTTGATAAACATAATGACGGCATAACCCGGCAGCGTGGCGCACAGAAGCAGCGCCAGGGTAATGATCACGCTGGTGAGCTTACCGAACAGAATCCTTCCGGGCCCCATCGGGGTGGCTCGCAGCAGGTTCCAGCTGCCACCTTCAATTTCGCCGGCGATCATCCCTGCCGCAAGGCCCGGCGTGAGCAGCACGATGAGGGACACCTGCAACACGATGATCAGTGCGCCAGTATATTCCACGCCCCGTGTCTCGCTTCCCCGAGCAGAAGCCAGAGTGAGCAGCAGGGAAAGCACCGCACAGCCGGCGACAAGTCGCAACAGCCAGTGCATTCGCCCGAACTGACGGCACTGGAACTCCTTGACCATGACCGGGTTGACGAGCGGCGGAATTCCTTTTGATCGTTTCTGCGGGTCGACAAGGTAGAGGATTCGGCGACTGGCACGAACCCAGCCGTCCTGATCGTCAGTGATGTAACCCTGCGATCGCGACTGGTCCAGCAGTGCGTGACTGAGTCGCGAGATGCAGGTCAGCGTGCCGACCGTCAGAAACGCTCCGGCAAAACTCAGGTACCACACCACAGCGTCGCGGGATTCCATCAGTCCGGTGCCGCTGAGCGAATTCTGGTTGAGCATCTGCAGAATTGCCGGGATTGGTGAGATCAGTTTGAGGACCTGCAGACCGCGTGCGAGCGGGCTGGTCCCCCCGGGGAACAGTGCATCCGGGAACCACGGCACGATCATCAGAAAGAAGGTGACCCCGTAACTCCAGCGAAGCGCCGATTCAGTACTGCGGGTCCACGTCCCCACCAGCAGTCCGATCACAATCAGTTGCAGGCAGATGACGAGCATCATGCCGTACATCCGCGCAATATCTTCCTGCAAAGAGAGCCCCCCCATGAGGTAGCCGCAGGCGACCGCAGGAATTGTGGAGGCCAGTAACAGGACGACGAATCCCAGCATTGCCAGAACCTTGCCGAAATAGATCGAGCTGCGGGAAAGCGGGGAGTTCAGCAGGAGTTCAAGCGTTCGTCGCCGTACTTCCCGCACCAGCAGCGTGGAAGGAAAAACGGGGACCACCAGAACTGCGGCGGTAAACATCGCCCAGGTGACCCAACGGAACACGTCACGACCACGCGTACCGTCAAGGTCGGTGATGCTGGTGGAAGGCCATTTAAGCAGGACGAGTACTGAAGAGGCGATGGCGACAGCAAGCAGAATGCCCAGTACGCGGGCGCTGCGAAGCATGGCCAGCAGTTCGCGACCCAGAATTACCATGACTCCATTCATCTGCTCACCTCCTGAGCACCAGCTGTCAGCCGTTCGGCTTCGGCTTCACGTGCAGCGGTGACGAATGCTTCTTCAAGGTCCCCGGCGATTTCGCGGAACTGCCCGACCGGGACACCGGAAGTCACCAGACTCTTCAGAATTTCACCGAGCTTTTCATCGTCCGCACTGGTGCGGCAGCGAATGGTGGCCTCGGTTTCTGAAACGGTGACGTCAGAATCCTCGGAAAGCAGTCCACGAATCAGGTTCCCGGTTGCTTCAATCCCGGTGGCATTCAGTAGTTGCACCTCAATGGTGCGTCGCTGAGAAAGCTGTCGCGTGACTTCGGGCAGGCTGCCCATCGCACGCAGTCGTCCACCAGCGACGATGGCCACCTGATCACAGATGCGGGAAAGTTCCGGAAGGATATGGCTGGTGACGATCAGCGTGCGGCCTTCACCGGCCAGACGCAGAAGGATTTCACGCATTTCAATTCGCGCTTCCGGATCCAGCCCGTTGGCGGGTTCGTCAAGGATGAGCACTTCCGGTTCGTGCAGCAGGGTGCGAGCGATCCCGACTCGCTGCTGCATTCCGTGGCTGAGGCTTTCGACGTAGCGGTCCTGCATCCAGACAGCATTCGTGAGCTCCAGAACTTCGTCGATGCGCTTGCGCCGCACGCTACGGGTGATGCCAAAGGCAGCTCCGAAGAAATCGAGGTATTCACGGACTCGCATGTTGTCGTAGGAGCCAAACTTGTCGGGCATGTAGCCGACCAGTCGTCGCACTTTGGCAATGTCCCGCACGCAGTCCGCGCCGCCGATGGTGGCGGATCCGGATGTTGGTCGAGAGAGCCCGACAAGAATCCGGATCGTCGTGGTCTTACCGGCACCGTTGGGGCCGATGAATCCCAGAATGCTGCCGCGATTCAGGCTGAGTGAAAGTTTATCGAGTGCGACAAATTCTCCGTAATGTTTGGAGAGATCCCGGATTTCGACAACGGGACTTGCTGTTGTCATTGGTATTGCTTTCGTATTCACAGTGATCTGAGCGGGGACGACCTGACGATCTTCCGCATGGTTATTCCGCAGTGTGAAGTGGTCTGCTGCTGGTTACTCTGCCGTTGCTTCAATTCGACGCCCACCCAGTACAACGATGCACTGATTGATGCGGTAATTATCGTCCTGTTCGCCACCCAGTGAACTGCTCTCTGCGGTTCCGGTGGTCACATCACCGACTTCAAGCTGCAGATAGAAACGCCCCTTGCGGGCTGCCTCCTGGCAGGCTTCCGGAGGCAGCTCGAAAGTGATTTCTCCCAGCGGATCCTCATAGGTGCCGGCGAGAGTCAGATTCAGACGATCACCGCAGTACACGTTCAGCTTGCGGCCGCCCGCTCGAATGTTGAGATGGATTCGGGCCGAATCAACGACGAAAGGGCGGCAGGCTGCGGGGAGCAGATATTCCAGCAGCGTGGTGGATGAACTCTCGAGCGGCATCCACATGCGACGAGCGTTGTTATAGAGGCCGCCGATGCCGCCGGTTGCAGTTTCCACCGTCCGCATGCTCATGAAGGGCGAAAGGATGGTAATTGGAGTGTCAGCAACCGGTGGCACCCACTGAATTGGCTGAATCACCAGTGTGTTCTGATGGATCCGAAGATTGTCTGAATCGAATTTCAGCAGAGATTCTTCGGAGCTTTCCCAGAACAGCAGTGATTCTGTGGGAGGAAATGCTTCCAGTCGATCGCGGAAGTCGAACACGGATTCCATCAGTTGCTTGCGCTGCAGCTGTTCTTCAGAGACGATTGTTGAGTCCCAGAACTGGCCAGGGGGCAGGACATCCTCCAGACCTGCCCGAACGGTGGTTTCGTCCAGCCTGCGAACACTGATTCGATCGGCGGTCTGCCCGGCAATCAGAAAGTCGGATGCATTCCGGATGCCAGGTGCCTGCAGACGCCCGACGAAGCCCTGTTCGTCAAAGGTTCCGGTGAGTCGATACTGACCACCGGGATTGGCAACGGCACGCAGCGGGTAAGTTTTCAGACCGGCGGGCTGATTGAGTTTCTCCCAGTGGTTCTCGATGGCTCCATCCCACACCAGCCGGTGGTAACTCATGTTTGCTCCGTCGGACTGAGCAGACAGGATGGAGCCCGTCTCTCCGGAGACAGGAAGGTCCTTAGGATTGGGGACAAAGATGCTGGAAAAACCATCGGAGACGATGGTGGACGCCCCGGCACCGGCCATCATCACCCGCGTTTCAACAAGCGTCTCCGGTTTGACATTGCGCATCTGCTTACCGAGCAGAATTGCCGGGACTGCTGAAACGACGGCAAGTGCAGGAACGATCCAGATCAATCGTTCTCCGTGAGACCGCTGCAGTAATCGCAATCCGATGACTGCAAGCGCCACGGGAAAGATACTCAGCAGCAACAGAGCCGTACCGCGACCAGGGATTGAGTAACCTACAAAGGCAGCAGCATGGCTGGCAGCAGCTTCCGGGGTGATCAGCGATTTGGCCCGCGGTTCAAACAGGGTATCCAGGAAGCGTCGCATCGACTCGATGGGGGACCATGCCGCTGCACCATTTTCCAGCTGCTGGGGTTCACGAACGAATACATGCGGGTCAATCGCGGTGACAACCACGTATCCGCGACCGACAGGAAGTCGAACAGCAACCGGCCAGCTGTCGACGGACCAGATGACTTCGCCGGCGCCGGGCAGCATCCGCAGATACTTCACCGGTTCGTCAAAGTCACGAATTACGGAACGGTCCGGAAACTGGCTGACAGGATAGTCTTCGTTCAGGTCCAGCTGAATTCTGTTGGAAGAGGATTCACCGATGATCGTGAAGGGCATGCCATCGCCCAGCAGGCAGCGAACAGCTTCTTCACCAATCTGGTCCAGCGGCACGAGTGCTCGCCCACCGCGTTGCAGCCATGCCTGAATGGCATCGACAGCCATCGGGTGTCCGGCAATATCCGGATCACCGATCGTGAGCTGGTCGAGCGGATCGAGGCAGTCGGAGTGATGTCCGATGTCACGAGCGAGGAATGATGCAATTCCGGTGAGACCAAGCTTCTGGTAACGCAGTCCCTGAGTTAACCGCATCAGGTAATCTTCCCCGTTCCGTTCGTCCATGGGGTCAGGAATGTAGCCGGCCAGCCCCAGCGGACCATCGGAGGCCAGCACTGCGAATGAGGGCAGTTCGGAGTCACCAAGGCGACTGCGGATGGTGCCGTCGTCTTCCCCGCCGGGGAAGTTGAGATAGCGAAAATCGACGGGTCCATCCGGCTTGATTCCGGTCACCAGTACCGGCCAGGTGGTGTCAAAGGATGTGCGGCCGGGAACTTCCAGGTGGCGAGCGAACTGCAGACCACCGGAAGAGGGAGTGACGACCATGAGTCCGGACTGTGCTTCTTCGCTGAGGTTGCGGACGGAGGAAGTGACTGCCCCCCAGCGTCCGAAGACATAGCGACCAGTAGCGCCGGAACGCACCATCATCAGCATTTTGTCGGACTTCTTCTCCGACGCACTGGTTTCTGCTGTCGGCTGTTCATCCGCAACAGCACTGTTCACAAGGCTGAACAGGAAGACACTCAGCAGAGCGCCAAAAACGGAACTGGAAACGGAACGTCTGACGCAGCAGGAGCAGAGATACGTGATCACTCAGCACTACTTTCAGCGGGAATTGCGTGGACAGGTAGTCTGGGCCCGAACTTGTCTGCAGACGCTGGTGATTATTGCAGGAACCAGCGCATATCAATTCAGGCCATGGCGATGAACAGCAGCAAACTCACCGGAAATGTCGCAGCTGCTGCGAGGTATTCAAACCAATGAGCCAGCAACATACAACCGAATCCGGCAATCTGCGGCAGTTGCCGAAGCTGGCTGAGTCAGAAGACAGGGACAGTGCTGGTCGCGGGCGGAGATTTCGGCAAGGGGGCTGTGCCAAAGCGGGTCAGACATTGAACAGGAAGTGACAGATGTCGCCATCCTGCATGACATACGACTTGCCCTCCACGCGCATCCTGCCCGCAGCCCGGATTTCCTTTTCCGACTTAAAGGTCTCGAGGTCGCTCACACTGTAAACCTCACAGCGAATAAACCCGCGTTCGAAGTCCGTATGAATGACTCCGGCGGCCTGGGGAGCCGTGGCGCCAATGGGAATTGTCCAGGCACGCACTTCTTTTTCGCCAGCGGTAAAGTAACTCTGCAGTCCCAGTGTGTGGTAGGCTGCCCGAGCAAGGCGGCCCAGCCCGGGCTCGGAGAGCCCCGATTCGTTCAGCATTTCGAGGCGATCTGCTTCGTCCAGTTCAGCCAGTTCGGATTCGAAACTGGCGCAGATGGGGACAACGGTTGCTCCGGAGCGGGCAGCATATTCACGGACCTGCTGCACCAGCGCACCTTCGCCCTGCAGATCATCTTCGGCGACATTGGCGACAAATAGTACTGGCTTGGC
>JALRDR010000078.1 GCA_023262145.1 Planctomycetaceae bacterium
CACTCCTTGGGCCAGTGCGGTGACGGCCCCTAATCCAAATTGAAGGTGCAGGTTTTCTCCGGCACACAGGCCCAGGGCCAGTGCCCGCACTTGGGCGAAACCTGCTCGCATGCGAATGCGCTGGTGTGGGACATAACCCGAGACGGCGTGCACATGCAGCCAGGCATCGGCGGGCTCTGAGGCGCGAATGTCCAACTCCACCCACTGATTTGCTGTCACCACTGGTGGGGCTTGCACGGTGAGCTTGGGCATGTGTTCGTGCAGCCGGGTGATGGTTTGGGCATGCTGGGTCAATGCGTCATTTGGCTTGGCATAAGTCACGTGCTCGTCCACGTGAAGGTTGGTCCAAAGTGGTCCGCCTGGGTGAGCATTGATGCGCAGCACCATCTGGGCGCTGAGCGGCGATTCATGCCATGGCACCAAGCATGACCCGACAACCAAATGCGTCTGGCGCGCCTTGGTGAGCGGCAAGGACAGGGCTGTAAAGCCCTCGCTGTCTACCCGGCTGCTGCGGGTGAGCACATGGCGGTTGAAGGGTGCCATGAAGCGCCAGGTATCTGTGCACAAGACAAACATCCAAGCGGCCCAATCACTCAGGTGCTCCCCATACATGCGGGGCTTGGCGCGCATGGCCTGTGGGTCCAGGGCGATTTCATCGACCAGGACCCAATGAACGCCATCAATGGTCTCGGTGTGGCCGGATGGCATGTCCAGTCTGACCGGCAAGATATAGGGACTAGGCTGGCCGCGTCTGGGCAATGAATGCGCTTTGGGGATTGAGACGCCCGAGGGATGGACCCGGTACTGTTTTTGAGTCACCTGGCCGACCGGGCAATCTAGCCGAAGCGCCTCCAATGGCTCCCACAGACGCCAGGTCAGGCGATCCGCTTCAGCCAGAACCTCCACGGCCAGCGGCTGCGTGAATTCATCGACCCGCTGCACGAACCGCGCGTGGACTATTTCCGCACCGCTCACACTCGCACCTCCAGCTCTTCGACACCACTGAACCACTTGAACCCGAGCTTGATCTTGGCCAGGGCTCCAACGTCTGCGCCAAAGAGCGTGACAAGGGCTTGCCCTTGTTCCAGGGTTGGTCGGCTGTTGCTCAAAGCCCCGGCCGTGGTGCTCAGTAGCACCTGCCCGGACGCCGGGAGCACTACCCCCTGGTCATTGACCGCCATGATGCGGATGCGCCGGGGATCACCCCCCTCATCGACCAGGCGAAACGAGGGAAACGCCAGAGCCATGGCAATCGAATTACTTTCCCACTCTTGGTCAAACTCAAACCCTGTCACCTCGGTTTGACCCGCCTGTGGCGAGCACATGAGCACCAGAGAGGGTTCCAAGCCCAACGGTGGAATCCAAAGCTGGGCCAATACCAGCATGGGCTGCTGGTTCCAGTACTGCCGAAACCCTTCCTTGGACAGCGCGGTCTGTGCGAACTTGTTGATCCACACTGGCTCGCTCTGCCCTTGGCGCAAGGCAAAGAGCCATACGGTGTAGGCATTGCCAGGATCTTGCGTCATGATTTGCAAGTCACTTGCCGTTACAGCATGGACAAACGCGCTTTGATGACCGACCAACATGGGTGCAGACGTTTCATCAATGACACGACCACTCTCATCCAAAGCTTGCTCAAAAGCAGGCGTGAGGTGTTCGATCAAGAAATCGTCATCAACTTTCTGAATGCGGATGAGGTTGGTTCTGTGCGCGTTTGTTGTGCTCGCAGGGCTTTGCAGCGGATAAGACATGCGTATGGTTTTCATGAGCGGGCCCTCTTTCAGCAGCCGCAGCAGTTGCAATTGCAGTTGCAATTGGTGAGGTAGTTGACCGAGCGCAGGCGAATCTGCCCGCCCTCGTCGATTACTTCATGGATGCGGCCGCTGTTGATATTGCCGCCGCCGTAGCAATTAATGGCGTTGTCTCCCGTCCCTGGGTTAGCAGCGCAGTTGGCGACTTGCCGGAAAAAATAGTCATGCAACCAGCCGTAATTGGCGGCCCACACCTGTCCACTGTTGTTGGCATACAAGTCCCAGCCACCGCCAGTGTTCAAAAACCCCATCAAGTTGCCATTGACATGCAGATAGCGTGTGGTGCCCTGATCGGTATCCGTGAAGTCGATTTGCGGTGCAGTGCTGCTGATCGTTGCGCTGGGCAGCGTCAGACGACCAGTCATCGTGTCGCCGCTCTTGGTCACACGGCTGGACAAGTCCACGTTGACCGTTGCGTTACCGCTGGCGTCGGGCCCACCGCCATTGACGGAGCGCACGAACGCGCTGGAGTCGTAGCCATCGAGCTTGTCAGCGTCCACCGCCTTGGCACTGATGCCCAGATAGGCCGTGTTGTGGTTGTGGGCTGCTGTGGCAAATGCGCTGGCATGCTGGCCGTCCAGGAGGTCGGCATCCAGGCCAGACCCACTGCCGTCGACCGTGAGCAGCTTGGCCAGCACGTCAGCTGCGGTGCCCCGTTGTTTGCGACTGCCGCGCATGAACTGGTGGCCAGGCAATACACCATCTGGAACCAGGCCTTGACGCCAGCCTTGGCCGAGCACGGCATTGATGTGGTCTCGCACGGCGAACGCACCCCCGCGCAGCGGGCCTGGGTCAACCGCTTGTTCAACCGAGAAATTCGCCCCCTGCTGCTGCCCGTGGTGCTGGACCCCTCGCACCCCTTCCCCCAAGTGGCGAACAAGTCGTTGAACTTCATCATGAAGCTGTCGGGTGAAGACGCCTTTGGCCGACTCAACCCCATTGGCATTGTCAAAGTGCCCCGTGCCTTGCCACGTTACTTTCAACTGCCGTCTGACTTGTCGCCCAAAGGCCGAACGCAATTCGTCTCGATTTCCAGCAACTCAGCACTACACCGGAAACCTGATCCATCATTTCCTGGATGGCGTCTTCGTCCTCCAGCGGCGGGAGCAGCATCGGCAGGCCTCCGGCATTCAGAACGCTGTCATAGTAGCCGGTGTTGAACCAGCTCAGCGCTGCACCGTTGTAACGTTCCGGACGAAAATCGCCTGTGATCCCAATCAGCGGCTTAGCTGTACTCATGAACGGAATCCTTCCCGCATGCGTGGAGTTGAATCGGTCTGAAACGACCCTCGGGTCGCCCGAAGCATTCGACAACTGCTGAGAAGGAAAGTGGCTGATGTTCATTGGGGTGTTGCCTTGCGGCATCACTCAGAACTTCATGAGAACCTGCACCGGATCGCTCCGGTTGCCTGCTCTGTAAATACCAGCCAGTTCTGCATGAAACCTGAAAGTGCAACACCGCTCATCGAAATACCCGCACAACCAAACCTGATCGGCCAAACCTGATGGCCAAACCTGATCGGGGGTATCTGCTGACAATGTCTGCGGTGCCTTTACAGGCTGCTGCAGAATCCTTTCTGCTGTTGAAACCGAATCCTTTCGGAGTCGCCCGAATGTCATCCTGATCATCCGGGCATGATTCGACGCGATGAGCATCGAATCTGGCACTGACTAACGGCTCAGCCGTCCAGTGCAGGTGGGGAAGCTTAGAGCGGCAGAATCTGCCTGTAAACCAAATCGCCGATTTTGTGCCACGACGCACTTTCGACCACAACATCCAGGCAGCAACCTTCGTGTCATCCCTGGCTGCTTCAGATCTGGCGGTCCTTGACGGCCGTTGATTGCGGCAGTTGCGGCATTGCATCTGAATGGCTGATTGCGGAGTCTGGCTGCGTAATGCACAGGTTCTCAGCATTGCTTCCGCAGACAACATGGTTCGGTGGGTGCATGTTGCGGGTTTTTGCGGTACATTGCAGGGCGATGCTGCGGGCTGTTGTTTTTTGTGAATTGAAATTCCGGCGAGGCGGACGATGCCAATCAAGGTCAATTGCGGGAAATGCGAGGCTGCTCACAAAGTGTCTGAACAGGCGGCGGGCAAGTCCATCAAGTGTCGGGAATGTGGCGCCCGCATTCGCGTTCCCGGAGGCAGTGGTGAATCATCGCGTCCTCGCCGCAGGTCTTCGGCAGCATCTGCATCAGCAAATCCGGATGATGTTTTCTCCGGGATCAATCTGGGCGAAGCGGAAGATCGCAATCGCAAAGTCTGTCCGAATTGCGCCAGCGCAGTGCGTGACGAAGACATCGAATGTTCTCGTTGCGGAGTAAATATCGCCACCGGGGCGCTCAGTGAGCGTCAGCGGATTCGCCGCGAACGCCAGGGACCGCCTCCGGAAGAGTTCTATGAAAAAGTCTGGTCGAACGCCTGGAAGTTTCTGAAGAAGCACAAAAGCTACGCAGTTCGCACAGCAGTGATCTGGGCCGTTTGTATTTCCATGGCCGTAACCTGCGGCTATTCCCTGAACTACTACGTCACCAGCCGTACAGCAGACCTGCTGGAGAAGGTAAAGGCGGCCAATGCCGCTGAGGTCAGGGTAGAGGGTAGCTGGATCGTAATTACAGTGCCCGAAGGGAAAGGTTCGAAAGTCGACTTTGACGGCAAGTTCTACCAGCAGAACGCTGTCATTCCGGGCCCGTCGCTGACGCCGTGGCGCGAACCACCATCATGGTTCTGGTCAGGCATGACGGCTGTGTTTTCCCTTGGATTTGGCGGCTGGTTCTGGACTCTGGCGACAGCCATCGCCAGTACGACGATGGCGGGAGAAAAGAAGATCAAACGCTTCCAGTTCGACTTTTTTGCCAATTTGACACTGGGAGTCCGATTCTATGCATGGCCAACGATTCTGATGCTGCCATTACTGGTCATCCCGGCCGGGTTGGCTCAGATGAATCCGATGGTTTCCGGGATTATCGCCGGAGTATTGTTGATCTTTCCAGTGCTGGCATTGCCGGCAGCGGTCGTGCACATGGCCCAGAATTATTCCTACCGCGCCTGGCTGCTCAGCTGGATGGGCAAAGATTTGGGGCGCACCTTCGCTGCCTCCATGTATGTCTTTGGCATGATGTTCGGACTGGTGCTGCTCATCCCGGGTGCCATCGCCGGAGCAGCTGTTGCGATGAGCGGTCGCCTGTCCGGCTGGCTTCTTTCTCAGGAAGCGGCAGCACTTGACTGGCTCAAGGCCAACATCATGGACATGGGCGACGGCAACTTTCAGTTCCTCATGTATCGCATGCCGTTGGTCTTTAGTGCTTCATTTGTGAGCTTTGGTCTCCTGTTTCTGCTCATTGCATTTCCGCTGGTCTTCATGTTTCGCGTGATCGGCCTGTATGGTCTTTACTTCCGAGCAGATCTTTCGCTCACCAATGAATTCGCCGATTTTGAGCAGGCAACCTTTGGTCCCCGCTATCTGGCTTTCCTTGTAGACCTGATCATCATGGCACTTTTCGTGATTCCCGGGTTAGTCATTGGTCAGTTCATCGGCTTCATGGCGGGAATGTACAACCTTCCCAATGGAGCACTGATCGCGAATGTGGCCACCGGTCTGGCATCGCTGGTGCTCTGGGGGATGTATTTTACCTTTGGGGAATCCGGAGCAGCGCGGGCGACGCTCGGGAAATGGAGCATTGGTACTGTTGTACTTCGTGACGACAACCTGCCTCTTGACCGCAACCTGGCCATGAAGCGTGCCTGCTGGTCACTCCTGTCTCTGCTGGTGGTCTTCCTGCCATTTCTCAGCTGTATTTTCCGAAAAGACCTCAAAGCGCTCCAGGACCAGATGACAAAGACGAAAGTGGTGTGGCAGCCCGAGCAGAATTGAGGAAAGTGGTCTTCGGAGCAGAAGTCCGGCTGGGATCAGAGCCATCAGCTTCTCAATCCAGTGAACTTCCGGGGCTCGGTATTTTTCCTGCAGCGGAAATGGGAATCTGCCGATGAGGCTGGAACTTCAGTCTCTTTCCCGGTATTCTGCCCGATCCGCACGACTGCGAACTGAAGCATCACCACGCAGGTAGCGTGGCAACACAATGGCAGCAATTCAGTTTGCTGCGGGGTTTGATTTGTTCACTTCGGCGTCTTCGGATTTCTGCCGTTTATCTCCGAAGCCTTCAAAATCACAGTGTTTTTCCTGGTATTTTAGCCCTATGCCCAACTCAGCATCCGCCGAAAAGGCTCTCCGTCAGTCTCTGGTTCGTCGTGAACGAAATCGCCAGCACCGTAGTGCGTTGCGTTCTCGTCTGAAGCAGTTTCGTGCTTTGCTGCAGTCCGGAACAACTCAGGAAGAAGCTGATTCCCAGTTCTCACTCGTCGTGAAGGCTCTGGATCAGGCTGCCGCCAAGCGTCTGATCCACCGCAATGCAGCCTCACGCGTGAAGTCGCGACTGGCAGCGCTCAAGAAAAAGACCTTTGCTGGCTAAGCGCGGTCACCTCGCCCAGCGCAGTCGCCTTCCATTGGGATTGCCCGGCGGGATCGCCTTGATACAACTTCGAAAGACGCGTTTTCCAACGCGTCTTTTGTTGTTTTATGACCATTTTGCCAACGCCTGAATGTCGTGTTCGCCCTGCCCGAACTGCTCAGCTTTTTCCCGCAGCTGCTGGTTTCTGAAATCATCCGCAGTGATTTCCCACCTGTTTGCAGTCTGTAAATCGAGGCGGTATTCTGCGTGGCAGAGAGCGTCTGCCTGTTCACAAATTGTCTGCATCCGCAGGCAGAAACCGACCTTGGTGAACTGACACTTCCGAGGGCGCATCGCTTCTCAGGTAACCTGTTCACTCACACTCTCATCTTTGAATTTGATATCGGGGTCAGCCATGACAGAAACAACCAACGGCAGTCTGAATCGCAAACTTCGCATGGCACTTGTTGGTGGCGGTCAGGGCTCCTTTATTGGTCGCGTGCATGCCACGGCTGCTGTACTGGACAATCGCGCGGCTCTTGTAGCCGGGGCCTTGTCGTCAAATCCGGAACGTGCGAAAGCAAGTGCACCGTCCTATGACATTGCAGCATCCCGTGCTTATGGTTCAGTAGCAGAGATGCTGGCGGCAGAAGCCGCTTTGCCTGCCGATCAGCGGATCGACTTCGTGAGTGTGGCTACCCCCAATCACACGCACTTTGCAATTGCCAAAGCGGCGGCAGAGGCTGGATTCAACGTCATTTGTGACAAGCCGATGACCTTTGATTTTGCTCAGGCGGAAGAGCTTGTCTCGGCGGTGGAACAAAGTGGCGTCGTCTTTGCTGTCAGCCACAATTACACCGGATACCCGCTTGTCCGTCAGGCTCGCGAGATGATCCTCAGTGGTGAACTGGGTGAGATCAATGCGATTCGTTCCAATTACATTCAGGGCTGGCTCCGCACTCGCCTTGAATCAGAGGATCAAAAGCAGGCCGCCTGGCGAACGGATCCCACAAAATCCGGAGCGGCAGGGTGTTTCGGTGATATTGGCACGCACGCCTACAACCTCGGTCGCTACATGACCGGCCTGATTCCGGATGAGATCTCCTGCAACCTGAAGGTCTTCGCGGACGGCCGTGCACTGGACGATTACGGCCACGCGGTTGTTCGATTCCAGAATGGTGCGATTGGAACCGTCACCGCCAGTCAGATTTCGCATGGCCGCGAAAATGATCTGTTCATTGAAGTGGATGGAACGAAGGGAGCACTGCAATGGCGACAGGAAGAACCAAACGTCATGATTGTGCGTCGCAACGGATCTCCTCACCAGATGTATACTCGAGACCCAAATGCGCCCTTCATGAATGACTCTGGACGCTCTGCCTGCCGATTGCCATCCGGTCACCCGGAGGCATTTTTTGAGGCCTTTGCCAACGTCTACCGATTTGCCTATGACGCAATGGTTGCCCGGGCAAGCGGTGAAGACTTCGAAAAGAAAGATACGATTTATCCGAATGTCTATGACGGTGCAGAGGGGATGTATTTCATTCAGCAGTGCGTTGCCAGCAGCCAGCAGAACGGGGCATGGTTGCCAATGGCTTACGCCGGCGCTCGCAGCTGAAATCAGTGACAATCCATGGCAGCGGCTGCAGATCAGCGGCCGCCGTACATGATCGCTGGTGTTCCGCACACACCTCCGCTGGCCAGCAGGAGCAGCAACGTGTCATTCGCCGAACAATGGCCTGCTGTCGAGCAGTTCATCCAAAGCCTGCAGCAGCGTGTCCTGCCGGATTCGGTTGAGCACTGGCCTGCCGCTGAGCTTTCAGAGCTGCGGCAACTGGGGGCAGATCGCTGGAACATCCCTGCGGCGTATGGTGGCGAGGAACTGGCGTCGGCGGAACTGATGCAGATGTACCGCCAGTTGGCGCGCGGCAGCCTGCTGCTCACATTCATTCTGACTCAGCGAAATGCGGCTTGTCAGCGAATCATCACCTCCGCCAATACGCCCCTTGCCGAAAAACTTCTGCCGGCAATGTGTCGAAGTGAGCTGTTTGCCACTGTTGGGATTTCGCATCTGACAACCTCCAGGCAGCACCTGAGTATTCCTGCGGTGCAGGTGGCAGTTGATTCAGAATCAGATGGCTACATTCTGAATGGAACTGTTCCCTGGGCATCGGGTGCTTCTGCCGCCAGCCTGATCGTGACAGGGGGTACACTCGAGGACGGACGCCAGTTGCTGGCTGCAATACCGACCAGCAGACCGGGACTGGACATTCTTGCTCCGGTCAGCCTGCTGGGACTTGGAGCGTCGCATACCGCAGCGGTACAACTGAGCAACGTCCGGATTGCCGCAGACGAAGTTCTGCATGGTCCGCTGGAAAAAGTAATGTCACATGGTGCCGGCGGGGGAGCTGGTTCACTGGGGACAACTGCCGTCGCGCTGGGAAGTGCAGAAGGGACGCTGGAGCGATTTCAGCGCGACGCAGAAACGCGTCCGGATCTGCTCCAGTTCCTCAATCCGCTCCAGAAAGAGGCAGCACATCTGGCGGCAGACTTTACGGCTGCAGTGGAAGGAGACAGCTCGCCTCAACGGTCTGCAGAAGCATTACGGCAGCGAGCAAACTCCCTTGTTGTCCGTTCAGCACAGTCATGGCTTGCGGCCACTCGAGGGGCGGGATACGTGTGTGGACATGCGGCAGAACAGGCTGTCCGGGAGAGCATGTTCTTCCTGGTCTGGTCCTGTCCGCAGCCGGTCCTCGAAGGCAATTTGCGTGAGTTCACTTGTGCAGGAAGCTGACCGGCATCCTGCAGCAATGCCCCGATACCAAGGGAATGCAGCGACAGCATGACAAAACTGATGACCACTGCGACGGCAGCAGCGCATGCTGCCGGAGAAATACTGCTGGAGCATTTTCAGACGGGCACCGTTGTTCGTCGCAAGGGTCCTGTTGACTTTGTGACGGACGCAGATATTGCGTCTGAACGCTGTATTGCCGCTATTCTGCGGGAAGCATTTCCGGAACACTCCGTGCTGGGTGAGGAAGAAGAGACCGGCAATGTGGAGTCGGAATACCTGTGGGTGATTGATCCGCTCGACGGTACCACCAACTTTGCTCATGGAATCCCTCACTTCGCCGTCTCAATTGCCTGTCTGCACAATGGGCAGCCTGAGCTGGGTGTGATCTGGAACCCCGTGCACGAGGATCTGTACGTGGCCTGCCGCGGCCGCGGGGCGACTCACAACGGGGCACCAATTTCCGTAAGTAATGAGCGGGAACTGAATCAGACTCTGATCGGTACAGGATTCTACTACGACCGCGGTGCCGTCATGCAGGCGACACTCGATGCCATTGGCGATTGCTTCCGGCAGAACATACATGGCATTCGTCGCTTCGGAACAGCTTCACTCG
This sequence comes from Planctomycetaceae bacterium, assembly GCA_023262145.1. Classification (GTDB taxonomy): domain Bacteria; phylum Planctomycetota; class Planctomycetia; order Planctomycetales; family Planctomycetaceae; genus SXXK01. The sequence continues at coordinate 9,668 of JALRDR010000078.1, forward strand.
ATCTGGCCCACGTTGCTTCCGGGCAATATGGAGCTTACTTTGAGTACCAGCTTTCTGCCTGGGATTTTGCTGCCGGCATGCTGCTGGTCACAGAGGCCGGAGGCAGGGTCACAGACTGCAGGGGGCGGCCCCTCCCACTCGGAAGATCCAGTATTCTGGCAACGAACGGCTCACTTCACGAGTCGGTTCTGAGCATTGTCAGTTCGCACTTTATTGAATCATGAACGACTTCTGGTCCATTCGGACCGGCGCCACAACCTTGTGGAGAAACCCAATGAAATCCAATCTGCTTTCGCTGCTGCTGCTTGCATATCTGTTGTCCGGAATCGCAATTCACGCCGATGAACCAGCTCAGCCATTTGGCCCGGAGTTTCCCGATCTGGATTCCGATGCGACGGGCGAATGGTGGAAGCCCCGGCCGCAGCAGAATGCGAAGAAGAAGGCCCAGAACACAGCTCCACGCTTACTGGTTCCGCGCAACGAGGTAATGGCGTTCGCCCTTTACACGCACGACAGCGGTATTCTTAAGCTCACCGCTCAACTGTATCCGCTCAGGCCCGAAGAACCTCGTACAGTAACGCTGGAATTCCTGCACGACGGCAACTGGCAGGTCGCGATGCAGCAGCCGGTCGTTTATCCAGGCTGGTCGGCGCATTTTCGTGTTGAGAACTGGGATGGCAGCAGGAACGTGCGTTATCGCGTTCGACTGGAGGAGCAGTCTTCCTTCGAGGGCTTGATTCGCAGAGATCCGGTGAACAAGGAAGAGATTCGGGTGGCCGTACTTTCGTGCAACTCCAGCAGAACACCGGGGCCACGTGAAACCATTATCGACAACCTGCGAACGCAGGATCCGGATCTCCTCTTCTTCGCCGGAGATCAGTCCTACCACCATACTCAGCACACATTTGGCTGGCTGGAATGGGGGATACAGTTTCGTGATGTCCTGAAAGATCGTCCTGCAGTCACAATTCCTGACGACCATGATGTCGGACATCCCAACATCTGGGGTGAAAACGGCATTCGAACCATGCAGAAAACGGGCTCAGACGGCGGTTACTTTTATCCGGCGGAATATGTGCGAATGGTGGAACGCTGCCAGACATGGCATCTTCCGGATCCCGTTGACCCGGAGCCGGTGGAGCAGGGCATCGGCGTTTACTTCACACGACTGCGAGTTGGTGGCATCGACTTCGCGGTACTTGAAGATCGAAAATTCAAAACGGGACCGGAGGGTACAATTCCTCCGCTGGGCCCGCGTCCTGATCACATCAACGATCCATCCTATGATCGTGAAGCAGTGGATCTTCCCGGACTGCAGCTGCTGGGTGAGCGACAGATGCAGTTTCTGGGGGACTGGACGCAGGACTGGACCGGAGCATCCATGAAGTGCGTTCTGTCGCAGACTGCATTCTGCGGAGCAGTGCACCTGCACGGAACTCCCGAAAATCGACTGCTGGCCGACCTTGACTGCAACGGCTGGCCGCAAACGGGCCGCCGGGAAGCTCTGCGACTGCTCCGTCAGGCAAGAGCAGTTCATCTGTGCGGTGACCAGCACCTGGCCGTGGTCGTCCGCCACGGCATTGACGATTTCGGTGATGGCCCCTATGCCTTCACCACTCCCGCAATTGTCAACACAATCTATGGACGCTGGTGGCATCCTGAGGATGAACAGGCTGGCCCGAACGCAGTGGCTGGAAGCCCGCTGCCATGGACCGGTGATTATCTGGACGGACTTGGAAATCACATCAGTATGATTGCCTATGCAAACCCCGAAGACCGCATGGATGAAATGAAGCGTGCGGACGGCTACGGAATGGTTCGCTTTCGCCCCCGCAGTCGGACGATTGTGATGGAGTGCTGGCCGCGTTTCAGCAACGTCGCGGACGGCGACAAGGCTCAGTTTCCGGGCTGGCCGGTGACGATATCCATGGAAGATAATGACGGTCGCAAACCAACCGGATGGCTGCAGGAACTCCGCTTCTCCAACGTTGAAAATGCTGTCGTGCAGGTCGTTTCGGAAGAAACAGGGGACATCCTGTACACCATTCGGACGGATGGAAACAGTTGCCGACTGCCGGTCTTTGGCGCAGGCAAGTGGACCGTCAGGGTCGGCCGCAATCGCCCCGATGAGCTGACCCTGAATGGACTCAACCAAACTGACGATCAGGGGTTCAGAACAGTGACGCTGCCCTGAGCAGATCCGCATCATGGCAGCCCGGACTTTGCGGTTGTTTCCTTTCAGAAAATCTCCGCAGGAGCCTGATGAGAAGTTCATGTTTTCGTCCTCCGCCGACGAAAACGCAACTGATCGAATCTGCACCTCCGCACAACTCCATCCGATAATCGTGTCAACATCCGGATGGAGGGGGTTGACAAGACTTTCCGGTGATGATTATCAAACGCTCGTCTGGAAACCCCTGTCGGGATAATGGGTCATAGAGTAAGGGTTGCTACCATGCTGCTGGCTACAGAAAAACGCTCAAGAGAAGCTGTTAGTGGTGAGTCTGTGTTTGCGGGACTGTTCCCTGGTGCGGAAGAGAATCCGTGGGCTTCAACTGTCAGTTTAAGTCTGGACGACGACGAAGAGGAATTTGAATCCTTCGAAGACGATGAAGACGATGCTGACGACGACGAAGAAGAAGAATTCGATGAAGAGATCGAAGACGATTTCGAAGAGGAATTCGAAGACGACTTCGACGATGAAGAAGAAGACGAATTCGACGACGACGAGGAAGATGACGACGACGATGACTTCGAAGACGACGACGATTTCTGACCGAAGTCTCATCGAAACGATGCGAAGTACTGCCGCTGGCCTCTAAGTCGCAGCAGAATGGCCGTCACAGGTGATTACAGCAGGCACTTCAGTAATGAAGTGCCATTTTTTTTTGATGTCCAGCTCCTCAGCCATCGGAAGGTGCAGCAATGCAGAACTTGTGGGATCAGATTGAGGACGCAGCACAGTTCGTCCGATCGCGATGGGAACGAGGCCCGCGGGTAGGGCTGATCCTGGGGACCGGACTGGGAAACCTTGCCCGGCAGATTACGGTCGAAGCAGAGATCCCCTATGCAGACGTCCCACACTTTCCGAAGTCAACAGCTCCTTCTCACTCCGGCAAACTGATCTGTGGAACTCTGGCCGAAGTTCCTGTGATGGTGATGGAAGGTCGCGTTCATTATTACGAAGGGTACTCGCTGCAGCAGGTGACCTTCCCGGTTCGTGTCATGAGGGCTCTTGGCGCCGGAACTCTGGTGCTGACCAGTGCCGTGGGCGGGATGAACCCGCAGTATCAGCTTGCTGATATTGCCATCATCAACGATCACATCAGTCTGATGCCTGACAATCCTCTTCGCGGCCCGAATGATGATCGGCTGGGACCACGTTTCCCGGACATGAGTCAGCCCTATGACCGCAAGCTCGTGCAACTGGCAGCAGAGACAGCTCTGCAGCTTGGAATTCCGGCACACAAGTCCGTACTTGTTGCTGTGCCGGGTCCCAACCTTGAAACTCGAGCGGAATATCGGATGCTGCGACAGATGGGAGCGGACATTGTTGGGATGTCCACCGTTCC
>JALRDR010000093.1 GCA_023262145.1 Planctomycetaceae bacterium
CAGAATCTTGCTGTGGCAAGATTCTGTCGTATGCTCGGGACGCTGCTGAGAAACGGTGTGCCAATTCTGCAGTCGCTGAGGATTGCTCGAGACGCGAGCGGGAACGTTGTACTTTCTGACGCGATTGGGAATGCTGCGGAGAATGTCAGCAGTGGTCAGTCACTGGCCGTTCCGCTACGTGCGAGTGGTCAGTTTTCCCGGGATCTGATTGAGATGATTGCTGTTGGTGAAGAAGCTAATAATCTTGAGGATGTGCTGATCAATGTGGCAGACAATCTCGAGAAACGAACGGGGCGCAGGATCGACATGGTAGTTCGATTGCTGGAGCCCCTATTGCTGCTGGTGATGGCTGCGGTGGTTACATTTGTGATTGCCGCGTTGTTGTTGCCCGTGATGAATATGTCGTCAAATGCCTGAAATCTGAACGCAGGTTTGCAGGTGTTTTCCTGGGTCATTCAGCCGACAGGTCGGTCGTGCGGTGGGAGGTTGTGATTCCTGCTGAGCGATGTTCGGTGATCGTTTTCCTGATTTGAACAGAAGTGTGAAATAATGAAATCTCTACAGCGAAGTCCGGTACAGCATTCTGATCGGCTCGGATTTACTCTGCTCGAACTGCTCATCGTACTGGCAATCATCGTGGTGATTGCGGCGATGGTGGTTCCAAACCTGATTGGCAGTCAGCAGAAGGCCAATGAGGATGTGACTCTTGCTACGATCAAGGGTATCGAAAAGAGCCCTGTTGGACTCTGGGCTGCCGATCATGACGGCACCTATCTGACTGCCAGTGGTACAGAGGCCTGGCAGACGATGATGAACCCCGGCACCTACAAAGGCCGCAAGCTCCGCCCTTACCTTGAAGAGCCCCCGCTTGATGCATGGGGACAGATTCTGATGTATGAGTGGACTGGTGACGGTCACAGCAAGAAGCAGGGGGCGTTGAAACCTGCTGTCTGGTCCGTCGGTGCCAACGGCCAGGATGAAGGTGGCGAAGGTGACGATGTTGTCAGCTGGCGTTCGCTCGTTTCGGAGGGTAACTGATCGTGACGATATCCGGGCGGGGCGAAGGGGCCTGAGGCAACTCGGTGACATGGTCTCAGGGTAACCGGAAACAGCGGCACATGTCAGACACAGTCATGAGGCAATCCAGAGCACATCTTCAATCGATGCAACGGCAGGGGTATTCTCTGCTGGAGCTTCTGCTTGTGCTTGCGGTGATTGTCACAGCCAGTGCGATGGCGGTTCCGCAATTGATGGATCGTCTTGCCAGTGGTCGTGTACAGGATGGTGCCGATGCCGTCCGTGAGGTACTCGCCGGAGCGCGGCGGTTCGCCATTGAAGCCGGAGTGGACTACCACTTTCGTTATGAAATGAACGGCACTTCGTTTGTCGCGATCCCTGCTGACCCGCTGAATCGTCCGGCCAGCAGTTATACGGCCGACGAAGAATCCAGTGTGACGAACGTGGTTGTCCAGTCTGGTGAGCTCGAAGCGGGACTTACGCTGAGTCCGTTTCGGGAGGATTCGAGCGTGACTGAGTCGCTGGAAGCAGAAGCGTTTCTGGATCTGCCGGATGCTGGAACGCTGGCGGGGAAAACATGGTCCTTGCCGATCCTGTTTCGATTTGACGGGACTGCGGAGGATCACCGATTTCGCCTGCTCGATGAAGAAGGCCGCTCCGCCGAGATTCGCGTCCGTGGCCTCACTGGAGCTGCATGGGTTTCGCAGGTGTTCCGGATGGAGGAGGACTGATGCGTGTTCGTCCTGCATTTCCGGGGGGCAGTGGTTCCCGTTCCGGTCTGTCGCTGCTGGAAGTGCTGGTCTCGGTCGCAATCTTTCTGGGTGCGATGACGAGCATCATGTATGCGCTGAGCCGCGGGCAGGACGCCGAGATAGCTGCCCGCCTGCGTTCGGAAGCTGTCATTCGCTGTGAGGCCGTCATGGGGGAACTGGTGGCAGGGGTTGTTGAGCTGGATTCGTCCTCAGAAAATCCTTTTGCAGACGATGAAACCGGGAACTGGACATGGAGCAGCGAAGTGAATTCCGAGCCGGGCAATGGGCTGCTGGAAGTTCGCGTGGTCGTGGAGCATCGTCCGGGTGGTGGGGAGCCAAACGCTGCGTTCAGTCTGGTTCGATACGTGCGGGATCCGCAGTTGTTTCTGGATGCGATGCTGGAGGCGGGTGAATGAGAGCTCAGCCGCCATTGACCAGTCTGCCTGCTGTCGCGGGCCAGCGCGGATTTACTCTGTTCGAGGTGCTCATCGCGGTCGGTCTGACTTCAATTCTGATGGCTGCACTGTATTCGGCGATGGATATTTACTTTGGACTGCAGCTGGACAGTCATGAGGAGATTGAGCGTCAGCAGGTTGCCCGTGCAGTCCTGCGGCAGATAACGCGAGATATTCAGTCCGTTTCCTTTACAGAGCAGGAGTTGCTGGAGGAGGAAGCGACGGAGGAGACCGATGAGCTGGACGGAAATGCTTACGGTGAATCGCTGATCGACCCCGAGAAGCCCATCAGCCCGTCGGCCTCCGGCGTCCACGGCCTGACCAACGAGGACTGCGAGGACGCCCCGACACTGTCGGAGTTCTTCGCCAACCCTGACGAGCCCGCCTGCTACGGAGGCCCACTGCCAGGGCCGGCGGTCATCATCGGTCACCGTGTCAGCTTCGACACCCACACCATCGGCA
>JALRDR010000115.1 GCA_023262145.1 Planctomycetaceae bacterium
TACCGCATGGGTAAAAGGGCAGTACGTCGTGCCAGTTCTTCAGACTGAAAGTTGCCGCTTCGTAAGTCAGGTCTGGGAAAGATGCAGAAGAGCTGTCGTGTATGACGAAAGTTCAGGTTGCACGTATTCTGAGGGTTGCGCAGACTTTGCAGGCTGCGTATCCCCCGTGTCTTGTCTTTGCTGCCAGTCCTATCGGCCTTGAGAGCATCCGCTCTGTTTGAGTAAGACCAACAAAAACTGAGGTTCTGACAGGAATCCTCGACGCAACAGAAAACTTTGGCACGGATCCCGTGCCGGACCCGGGGGATTACCCGTTGAAACTTACCTCGTGGAATGTGAATGGACTGAGAGCAGCGCTAAGAAAGGGCTTCGAGAAGGTAATCTCTGAGATTGCACCGGATGTGCTGATTTTGCAGGAGGTTCGCGCCTTTCCGGAGCAGCTTCCGGAGCATGTACGGCAACCGGACGGCTGGCATGTGTACTGGAATCCGGCAGAGCGTGCGGGTTATTCCGGTACTGCAGTGTGGTCACGTTATCCATTGGAGCGGGTGACGACCGGGATCGGGCCGCATTGGGAGGACAACGAGGGCCGTGTCACAGAGGTTCGGACTGGAGGTCTGACACTGGCAAGTGTTTATTTGCCATCTGGCTCCTCCAGTCCGGAGCGGCAGATGGTGAAGGATCAGTGGCTGGAGGTGTTTCGTCACTGGGCGGACAGTCGGCGGCGGGTCCGCGGCCCGGTGGTGTTCGGAGGCGATCTGAATATTGCTCACACAGAGCGAGACATCTTCTATGCCAGGGCGAATGAAGAGACCTCCGGTTTTCTGCCGCACGAGCGGGAGTGGTTCAGCGAGTTGTTGCAATCGGGCTGGGCAGACGTAATTCGAGAGCATGCCGGTGACTGCGACGGCCCGTATTCGTGGTGGTCCAATCGGGGGCGTGCTCGTGAACTGGACCGAGGCTGGCGGATTGACTACTGGCTTTGCAACAGGCGTGCGCGGGAGATTTTCCAGGCCGCGGAAACACATCGAGAGCTGACGCTGGGAATCAGCGATCATGCTCCGGTGAGCATCCAGCTTGATCTTTCCGGCTGAACCCCATTGTGTGTGGTCAGAATGGGCAGCAGAAGTCTGCACAAACTGCCGAGGTTGTTTGCGGGCACTGCTGTGTTCTGGTCTACAGGATCAGGTCGGTTTCAGCAGGCAGACCTGTATGGTTGAAGGAGCAGCGAGATGAATTTTCGGACAGCGGCAGCGATGCGTTGTGAATCAACTCGCCTGATCGTCGATGCTGCACCACGCACTGGCGCCATGAACATGGCTCTGGATGAACTGCTCCTGAATCGGTCATTGCAGTCGGACTGTGCTGCGGTGCGGGTTTATCGATGGAGCAGTCCGACGCTGACGTTGGGTTATTTTCAGAAGCAACTGGGTGATGTGCCGCAGCCGCTGCGGCAGCTTGACTGTGTCAGACGCCTGTCAGGTGGTGGCGCGATCCTGCACGACTGTGAACTGACCTATTCCTGCAGTCTTCCGGCCGGTCATCCGGTCCGCAGTGATCCTTCTCTGCTTTATCGAATGGTGCATGATCCGCTGATCGAACTGCTCAATTCATGTGGAGCTGATGTTTGCCTGCGCAGGGACTATCAGGCTGAGCAGGCAACTGATCAGCAGAAGACATCGCAGTCATCTGCAGGTATGGGAGCAGAGCCCTTTTTGTGCTTCCTGCGTGCGAACGACAATGACATCGTTTCGTCTTCCGGCATCAAGGTGGTTGGTAGTGCTCAGCGGCGGCGGCGGGGAGCAATTCTGCAGCACGGCAGCATCATGCTGAAATCGTCCACGCTGGTACCGCAGTTGCCTGGTCTGCAGGATCTGTTTCAGAATTTCGACACACAAAGACTGCAGCGGGAGTTGCCGCAGGTGATCGCAGCGGCGGTTGCGCACAGAAGTGAGCTGTCAGGCTTCACAACGGCGGAACTGGCGGCCGCCGAGCAGTCGCTGGTGGGTTCAGACGACGCCAGCGAGCAGACTCAGCTGACGTAATCAGCGGTGTTCAGACCAGCAGGTCCTGGACAACCGTTGCTTCCTCGACCCCGGTCAGCTTGACGTCCAGTCCCTGAAATTTGTAGGTGAAGCGGCGGTGATCAATTCCCAGCTGATGCAGCAATGTGGCGTGCACGTCGTGAACTGACACACGGTTTTCAGCCGCGTGGTAACCAAATTCATCGGTGCCACCGTAGCTCATACCAGCGCGGAATCCTCCACCTGCAAACCACATTGTAAAGCCGGCGATATGATGATCGCGGCCATTACCCTGTGCCATTGGTGTACGTCCGAATTCTGAGCCGAAGACAATGATGGTGTCATCAAGCATACCGCGTTGTTTCAGATCGGAAACCAGCGCGGCGGCGCCCTGATCAACTTCTCTGGCGGTGCCAGCGGAGTGATCCTTGACGGCACCATGGTGATCCCAGTCACGATGATACAGCTGGATGAAGCGAACTCCGCGTTCGGCCAGTCGCCGGGCAAGCAGACAATTGGAAGCAAAGGTTCCATCACCACCTTTGGTTCCGTAGAGATCAAAGATATGCTGCGGTTCGTCGCTCACATCCATCAGGTCGGGAACGCTGGCCTGCATGCGGAATGCCAGTTCATACTGGCGGATACGAGTGCTGATTTCGGGATCATTCAGACGCTGTTCAGCCAGCTGATTCAGCTGTTGGACGGAGTTCACCACGTCGCGCTGGATGTTGCGGGAAACACCCGGTGGATTACCGGCATAGAGCACCGGATCCCCGGAGGCTCGAAATTCCACGCCCTGAAACTGTCCGGGAAGAAACCCGGAGTGCCACTGTCGAGCGGCGATGGGCTGTTTTTGTCCGTAGCCTCCGGTTGAGACCATCACGACGAACCCGGGCAGGCTGTCAGTGGCGGTACCCAGCCCATAGGTGAGCCACGACCCCATGGCAGGGCGTCCCGAAACCATGGTGCCGGTGTTCATGAACGTGTGGGCCGGATCGTGGTTGATGGCATCTGTATGCAGCGAACGGACAATGCACATGTCATCGGCGCATTTTTCGCCAAGGTGAGGCCAGATCTCAGCGAACGACTGCCCCGATTCACCCCACTTCTGAAAGTTATGCTGGGGGGCGAAGCAGGTGAGTTTCTGGCCCTGCAGCTGTGCGATCTGCTGTCCATTGGTCACCGATTCCGGCATCGGCTCCCCGTGCAGCTTCTGAAGAGTCGGTTTGTGATCCCAGGTGTCCAGGTGAGTCATCCCTCCGGCCATATACAGCCAGATGATTCTTTTCGCTCGCGGAGCGAAGTGCGGAAGCCCTGGAATACCGGCGGACACTGGAACACCAACGGCTTCTGAACTCAGCAGTGATGAGAGGGCCATTGAACCCAGACCGATTCCGCTGTCACGCAGAAAGGATCGTCGTGCGATACCGGCAGGAAGAAGATTCATAGCAGTGCTTTCTGCAAGAGCATTCAACAGGGGATCAGCCGAGCGTCAGTTTCGTGTCACAACTTCGTGCAGATTCAGAATTGTTCGTGTCACACTGGTCCACGCGGCAAGTTCAGCGGCTCTGTCCTGATGCTGAGTCGGAAATTCTCCGACGCTGAGCAATTCGCGAGCGGCGTCGGCGTTCGCAGCGTATTCCTTTCGGTGTCGTTCAAGCAGATCCAGCAGAATGGCCATTTCCGCTTCGCTCGGTGGTCGAGACAAGGCCCGAAGATAGAGCAGATCCAGCTTCTGCCGGTCATCCGCTGAGTCAATTCCGAGCATTTCATCTGCCAGAACACGGGCTGCCTCCACGTACTCGGGCGCATTCATCAGCACGAGGGCCTGGAGAGGTGTATTGGAACGGCTGCGTTGTGCCGTGCACTCTTCCCGCCCGGGGGCATCAAAGGCAAGAAGTGCGGGGTGCAGATACTGCCGTTGCCAGTGGGTATAGATTCCTCGCCGATAAAGACTGCTGCCAGTGTCTGCGGTCCATGTGCGCGTGGGAAAGTTCAGATAGGCCCAGTACCCCGCAGGCTGATAAGGACGAACACTCGGCCCACCAACCTCATCCTCCAGCAGGCCGGTGATGCTGAGCACACTGTCACGGATGAATTCGGCATCGATACGGAATCGTCCCTGTCGAGCCAGCCACATGTTGTAGGGATCTGTTGCCTGCAGCTGCGCGTCCGCGACGGAACTCTGCTGATAGGTTGCGGACAGGACAATTGAACGAATCAGTTTATGGAAGTCCCAGCCTCCAGCCTGAAATTCAGCGGCGAGGAAGTCCAGCAGTGCCGGATGTGTGGGCCATTCTCCCTGGGCACCAAGATCATCGAGGCGTCGTGAGAGTCCTTCCCCGAACAGCATTTTCCAGATGCGGTTGACGGTAACGCGAGCCGTAAGCGGGTTGTCTTCAGACACGATCCAGTCGGCAAGGTCGAGGCGTGTGAGCCGGCCCTCTGCGGCGGGTTTTCCACCAAACACAGCCGGGATCGCCGGTTGCACGACTTCTCCGCTCTCGTCCATCCAGTTACCACGGGGAAGAATGCGAATCATCCTTGGCTCAACTGTTTCAGTAACAAGTGTCAGCGTCAGTGAGTTCTGCAGTTGAGTGCGTTGATTCTGCAAGTCAGCCAGCTGAGCTCGAACCGGTTGCAGGACCACAGAGACAGTGCGGTACCAGTGCAGCAGTTCCCGCTGCTGGTCAGCTGAACGATCGGCAGCGGGACCTGCGAGGATGGCAGCAATCTCAGCGGGAGGTGTTGTGGCCCCTGTGACAGGGCGAGGGCTTGTGGCAGCAGAAATTCTGAAATGACCGATATTGTGCCCCGGGTTGTCAAGATTCTGTTCCAGAGTAATGGACAATGATGCCCCTTCCGGAATTGTCAGGTCGGCCGCAGTTTCGAAGATGGCATAGTGCGGTTTGCCGACCTGTTCCATGATTGCCCAGCCCCAGGCAGGGCCCTTCGCATCCGCATCAATCGCTGCAGCAACAGCCCATTTGCCATAAGGATTCGCCCCGGCTGCTCCGGTCTGTTCGTAGCTGGCAGTTGCATTCTGCAGTAGGACAGGTGGTTGTTCGTCAGGGCCCTGAATACGAACCTGGAATTCCGAGAGCACAAAATTGCCATTACCAGCGCGACCTGGTCCTCGCTGCGGTAACGAATCGTGGGGCAGCACATCGATTCTGAAGGCCGTTGTCTTTCCCGGCAGGCTGTGAAATGTAAGTGTGTAGCTTTCGGTGGCCGGATTCGGCCCGCTGGCCAGAACGGAACCATCTTCATGAATTGTCAGCTTTGTTTCGCCTCTTGCCGCAGCCGATTGTGGTTTGAGCACTGTCCAGGGGACCCACGACTTTTCCCACTCCGCCAGTTCTTCCAGCAGGGCAGAGCTGTCTGCGTCGTAGCTGGCCTGAAGTTCAGCAATCTGCTGATCCAGAACAGCCAGCTGCTGTTTTTGATCTGTTGTGGGGACGCGGATACTGGGCCCCCAGCGATCTGCCGGTCCGCCGCCGGAATACAGGCCTTTTTCGCGAATGTCTGCAAAAAAGGCTTCGAAGCGATAGAAGTCCTGAGTTGTCAGCGGGTCAAACTTGTGGTCATGACATTCCGCGCAGCCAAGCGTGATACCAAGCCAGGTACCGGAGGCATTACGGACACGTTCGGCAATGTACTTGGCGAGGTATTCCTTTGGCTGCACACCTCCCTCTGCGCTCATCATGCCGAGGCGATTGTAGCCTGAAGCAATCAGCAGCTTCTGGTCGGCATCCGGCATCAGGTCACCTGCAAGCTGTTCGCGGGTGAACTGATCAAATCGCTTGTTGCTGTTGAAGGACTCAATCACGTAATCGCGGAAAGGGGAGATACTGACTTCCTGATCTCCGTGATATCCCACACTGTCAGCGTAGCGAACCAGATCGAGCCACCAGACAGCCATGCGTTCGCCAAAATGAGGGGACTGAAGCATGCTGTCGACGGCCTGCTCCCACGCCTGCGGAGAGGGGTCGGCTGCGAATGCAGTAACTTCCTCGGCATTCGGAGGAAGCCCGGTCAGATCAAGGCTGAGGCGGCGAAAACGCGTGATCGGATCCGCCGGCGGGGCGATCGTCAGCCCATGCGTTTCCCGTTGCTGCTGCACCAGCTGGTCGATTACTGCCGCCGCCGCCTGCGGTCCGGCATCAGGGGCCGTTCGCAGTTTGCGATTTACAGCCAGAAACGACCAGTGCCCCTGAAATTCACCACCCTGATCAATCCAGCGACGCAGAAGTGCAGTCTGTTCCGCGGTGAGAGATTTGCCGGAATCCGGAGGCGGCATGACGGAGTCCGGATCCTCGGATTCCACTCGCTGCAGCAGTCGACTTTCAGCCGGCTTGCCGGGAACAACGACGGAGTGTTCTGCATTCAGCAGACCTTCCTTTGTGTCGAGCCGAAGATCTGCCTCACGGTGGTTCTGGTCAGGGCCGTGGCAGAAGTAGCAGTTATCCGAAAGAATTGGGCGAATGTCGCGATTGAACTCAATTCTCTGCTCCGCGCCGGCCGGAAAGCCAGTCGTTTCCTGGGCTGCTGCTGTGGCTGCGGCAAGGAACAGAATCAGAAGGCAACGGGCTGCCTGAGAAACCATGCGATCACTCCGGGGTAGCTGAAATTGGCATTCTTCAATGACAGGCAACGCAGTTGAAGAAGTTCTGAACTTCCACACATGCGGCTGCACAGAAAAGGCAGGTTCTGAAGGAGGGATTGTCTGCTGTCGGCGGGACCCCGAACGAGGAACAGCAGGTCGCCTGCTGAAGGTCACCGCCACTTGCGACTCTCGAATTGTGCGTCAGTCGTGCACTTTTGTCCAGGATCAACAGTTGCAGCTGATCACTTTGAGCGACGAAGGATGCCTTTTTGCAGATCTTCCACAACTCGTGCCAGGACGGTGGGGTCACCGGACTGGATGATATGATCGATTCGAGTCTGCGGCACCTGCATTCGCGTCAACAGTTCTTCTGCCGTTGTCCAGAGTTTTTTTTGTTTGGCGGGAGGAGCCAGATAGAGGTTGGTGACCAGTTCTGCCAGACGCTGCTCGTCAATCTGCTCGCGATTGTCGTAGTAACGCTGAATGACTTTCTGCTGATACCGTGAATATTCGCGTTCTGCCATCGGTCCATCCATGTCGGTGATTTGTCAGGGCTTAGAGCCTGTGCGGCGTGTCTCGCTGAAGCTGGACAACAATGTGAAACTGCTGCTTTGCAGAGGATACCGGTTCCTGACAGCATTGCCAGGGTGCGTCCTGTCGAGGGCAGTTGCAGGTCACTGCCGCAGCGATTGGACGTCAGATTTCACATCGGCATTCTGAGCCTGCTGCTGTATGCGTTTCAGCGGATCAATCGACCGGCAGTCCGCGTTCAAGGCGGATTCTGCGGACGTCAGCCAGTACTTGTTCCACAACTGCGGAGTTTCTGGCAATACGAATGTACTGCGTGAAATTGACGAGCAGGTTGACCAGCCAGGTCACGATGGCTGCAGTGAAATGCAGTGTTGAGTCGGAGAGGCCGGTGGTGGACGCAAGCGATACTGCCGTTGCCGGATCGGCGATCGCTCCCAGACATCCGGTGAGCATCACCATGGCAAACACCAGCAGAATGCCCGGGAGCATTCCGTACTTCAGTTTTTTGCTGGCGTGGTAGTAGCCGTTGCCAAGACTGTAGGCAGTACTGGTTTCTTCCAGCCAGCGACCGGTGCCCATGAAATATGTGAAGAGCAGAGCGTGAACCAGAGTCACACTGGTGAGTGCTGCAAGTCCGATGAGCATGTGCGTGCCGATTCGGGCATTGACTGCCGGATCCACTCCACCATTCGCCATGGGATCACCGACCTGCAATCCCAGAGCAAACGCAGCGAGGATGCAGATGTTGGCGAGTACTGCGAGTGTCAGAAAAATCCGCTTCACCTGATTTCCTTAGTCCGTCCAGCAGGTCTGTGAGTGCATTCATTGAGTTGTCAGCTGCTGTCGCATCATTATTTGCCAATTGAAGTGGAAAACGAGATGCGGGTTCGGCGGCCGCAGCAGTTTCCCGTTTCCGAACAAAAAAAGGCCGGCACGCTCCTGCAGGAACGGGCCGACCTCAGATTGTTGACGGCAGCGGGTGAATCCCGATTCGCCAGTTGGGGCTTATTCCGCGAGTTCCATGCGAGTTTTCTGACGCACAGTCTGCTCAATCTCGCGACCGAACTGAGCCACTCGCATTTCCATGGTCAGATCGAGGTCAGAGCGAACCACGCGACCGCGTTCGGTATCGAACAGAATCCGGCCTGTACCTTCCGAGGAGCGGAGTGAAATCTGCTGCGGAGATTCTTCATCGGCGGTGATGCTGAGACTGGGGACCACATCAATGACTGCATGTCCTGTTTCCGGGTCACGTCCACGAAATGTCAGTCGGGAACCAATGTTCATGGTGCCGAACTGCACGTCGACTTTCTGGTTGCTTTCCCAGGAATCATCTGCGGAGACCGGAGTGTCCGGAAATGTCACTGCGGACTGTGTCATCATCTGCCGCAATGTCTGTTCGTTGACCACACCGGTTGCCGGAAGCGTCTTGAGGATGGCATCGGGTACCTGCACTGCGGCGATGGTCCCATTGTTCTTCATGGTCACCTTGAACGACTGGTCGATGACCTTTCCAAACACATCCGAAATGGACCGTGCGATCGCAGAGTCGGCCTGTGCCGAATCCTGCGAATCGAAATTGAAGGTGCCGATGATCCCACCATCTGAAGAGAGCTGGATTCGTTTGATGACCTGATCCATGCTGGCTTCCGTGCTGGTGACATCACTGATGTTCCAGGCAAGGCTCATCACCTGATTCAGCTTCATGCTCTGACGCTGACCGGCTACGGAAAGCTGCATTTCCGTGCCCTGAGTGATGGTGTAATTGAGCGATTCTCCCGCAGTCAGTTTCCATGCCAGAATACCCTGAGCAGAGACGACTGGTATGGCGACAGCCAGAACAGCAAGCAGTGTCAGACATTGCAGAAATCGAGGTTTCATGAAATTCAGTCTCCATCCGGACAATTGGCGGCACTGCAGACGGATTCTGGAGGCGATTCCGAGCGTTTCTGCAGCCGCGTGCGGGTGAGGATAGCAAACCCGGTAAAATCGGCAGAAGAGCGATTCCGGCGCGAGTGGCTGTTTTTTTGCATTCATCGCAGTTCCGGGAGCCAGGAGTCGTGCCTGCGACTGTGAAATCCGGTGGATATCAGCCTGGCACGTTTGATCAGCGTGGCACAGTAACTGTCCCCGGGTGCTCCCATTCCGGTGCGGAATAGTGCAGGCGCAGCAGATTGATGGCAGTCCGTGCCGCCCGCTGCCGGAAAATCCGCAGGTTTCCCGACATGCTCACATCGGCAAAGCGAATCAGATCAGGAGTAGCGACAGCAATCTGGCCACGTCGAACGATGACCCCCGATTCCTGCTGCTGGTCGAAGCAGCCGGAAGAAAACAGAATTCCGCCGAGCGGTTGTTCGGAGAAATACTGGTTGCAGGTCCTGATCACCTGCTCCTGCCAGCCTGCAAAGTGTTCTGTGGCTTTTGTCATGTCAGCCGCATTCCAGTCACTGTCTGTCTGCAATCGGGCCTGCAGCACAACAGAGCAGCAGCGCTGGTCCTCAGAAAACCAGGATCCAATCTGTCCTCCGGTGGTGTTTCCTTCCATTACAGAGATCCGCAACGCTCGATCCTGCAGTTGCTGCAGCAGAACTTCGTGCAGCTGGGTATCACCATCTCCGTAGACGGCGGCACCGAGTCGGTCTCGAATCTGTCCGGCGGTCTGCTCAAACATCTGCTGGGCTGCGGCGGCATCTGCTGCTCGGGCAGAGATCCAGAGGGAAATGACTGCTTCGCTGGCGGTAATTCCAACTTCCGGATTGCGACCTCTTGCTGTCAGGTCACCAAGTCGCTGTTCCGCTTCAGATTCCCCGAAGCCGAAGCTGCGCAGTACGCCGCGCACCAGCGTGGATGAACTGGCGGGCAGCTGCGGCAGCACTTGTTCCTGAAACATCACCCGCATTTCCGCCGGCACCCCGGGCATGGCCGCAATCAGGCAGGGCTGGTCACGGTCTGCACGCGGGATTCGCATCAGGATGCCGGGTGCTGTCCCGCAACTGTTGAACAGTGATTCTGATTCACGAGGACGATCTGCCTGCCGCAGGTTGCTGGCGGGCATACTGCGTCCGCGAGCCGAAAACAGGTCCCGGATCTGCTGCAGAGCTACCGGGTCACGTTCGAGCGGGCTGGAGAATGCCTGCGCCAGGGCATCGCGTGTGAGGTCATCGAGTGTGGGGCCGAGTCCGCCGGTGATCAGAAGCAGATCAGACCGCTGCGGGGCAGCGGCGAT
The DNA here is from genome assembly GCA_023262145.1 of Planctomycetaceae bacterium. Lineage (GTDB taxonomy): Bacteria > Planctomycetota > Planctomycetia > Planctomycetales > Planctomycetaceae > SXXK01. The sequence goes on from JALRDR010000115.1 coordinate 10,388, forward strand.
TTCGGAGGTGATGGCGTCGAGTTCATCGGCCAGAGTCGTATGGCGTACTACCGTCCAGCCCAGTGCCTCAAGTTCCCGGCTGAGCCATTGACTGTTGGTATCCAGTCGCGAGCCACAGGTCAGTTCAGATCCGATGGACAATATCTCTGCTCTCACAGGACTATTCCCATTCGATGGTCGCGGGAGGTTTGGAGCTCACGTCGTAGACCACCCGATTGATCCCACGGACAGAATTGATGATGCGGTTGGAAATGCTGCCGAGTATTTCCGGAGGGAAATGGAACCAGTCCGCAGTCATGAAATCCTCCGTCTCAATGGCTCGGATTGCCGCAACATATTCGTAGGTGCGATCATCGCCCATGACACCAACGGTCTGCACCGGCAGCAGCACGACAAATGCCTGCTGAATCTGTCGATAAAGATTGTGGCGATGGAGCTCTTCAATCAGGATTGCATCTGCTTCACGGAGGATTTTGAGACGGTCTTCGGCAACTTCTCCGGGGCAACGCACAGCAAGTCCGGGACCCGGGAACGGGTGTCGCCAGACCATCTTTTCGGGCAGCCCCAGCTGTTCGCCCATGCGCCGCACTTCGTCCTTGAACAGATCCCGCAGCGGTTCGATCAGTTCGAACCCGAGCTGTTCCGGCAGGCCTCCTACGTTGTGGTGGAACTTGATTGTCGCCGCGGGGCCATCCGGATTGGCTCCACTCTCAATGACATCGGGATAGAGCGTTCCCTGGGCAAGGAACACCGCGTCCGGAATACTCTCAGCTTCCTTGCGGAATACATCAATGAAGACACGACCGATGATGCGGCGTTTTTCCTGAGGGTCCGTGATGCCGGCAAGTTCACCGAGGAACTGGCTGGATGCATCCACCACACGCAGGTCGGTCTGAAAGTGATTTGTGAACTGTTCTTCAACCTCTTCTCGCTCACCTTTGCGGAGCAGTCCGTTGTCCACAAAGATGCAGGAAAGCTGTTCTCCAATGGACTCCGAAATCAATGCCGCCACTACGGCTGAGTCGACGCCACCGGAAAGTCCACAGACGACGCGACGATTTCCAACACGTTCCCGGATGTGCTGCTTCTGGTACTCAATCAGGGAACTGATTTCCCACGAGCCGGAGCAGCCGCAGATGTTTCGCACAAAATTCCCGAGCAGCTGACCGCCGAATTCGGTGTGAGTCACTTCCGGGTGAAACTGCAGGCCATAGACAGGAAGACTTCTATGCTGTACGGCAGCATTCGGGCAGGTTGCTGTGGAGGCAATTGAATGGAAGTCGCCGGTCAGTGTTTCCACCTGATCTCCGTGACTCATCCAGGCGGTGAATGTTTCGGGCAGTCCGGCGAACAGTAATGCTGCTGAATCCTGAGCCGTATGGGTGCAGGGCGCACGACCGAACTCCCTTGACTCCGCGGGCAGGATTCGGCTTCCAAGCGTATGGCAGGTGATCTGCATCCCATAGCAGATGCCGAGGACAGGGATGCCCATTTCCAGAATCTGCGGGTCAATCTTCGGAGCACCATCGGCATAAACGCTGGCCGGTCCACCGGAGAAGATGAGTCCGCGCGGATTGAGTTCTCGAATTCGTGCTGCATCCAGATCGTGGCGCACTATCTGACAGAACACATTCTGATCGCGGACACGACGAGCAATCAGCTGAGCGGTCTGGGACCCGAAATCGAGTACCAGAACAAGTTCGCCGGAGGCGGAGGGGCCGAAGCTGGAAAACGCTGAGCCTGACATGGGGTGTTGTTCGCAAAAAAAATACTGAGACGGTACCTGCGGGTGGTTCGCCGGCGACCGGGCAAAAACGCACCACGCTACCACAGATCCGGCAGACGCAACAGCCTGCGACACGCGGCCAGGGACGCCTTGCCGGATTTTCCCGGACTGGCAATTCCCCGACGTTCACGGTCGTGATCCCACGGTTTCTGACTCGTCGTCACTGCTGTCAGCGGCTAAGATGAGGCTCTGCAGCACTTTCTTCTGATTTTCACCAATGCAGGCTTCGGATGCAGGCACCTCAACCGCGACCAGATCGGCAACAGCTGCCGCCTGAAATCACTCGCCTGCTGGCTCGAATTCGCCTCGGAATTCGTCAGCGCGCGATCGTTTCCGGACTCCTGATTCTGATTAGTGGCTGCTGTCTGTTTTTCTGGGGAACCCTGCTTCTGGACAGCGGCTGGTTCTGGCTGCAGACCCTCGAACTTCCTGTTGGGCTCAGACGCCTGCTGCTGTTGCTGGTATCCGGCTGGGCCACTGTTGTGTTCCTGCGACGCTGCCTGACACCTCTGTTCAGACGACTCTCGCAGCTGGATCTGGCATTGCTTGTGGAACGCCGATTCCCGGCGTTTGAAGATCGGCTGGTGCTGGCGGTAGAGACAGCAAGTGCCGCTGCAGAACAGTCGGACCTGCAGCAGGCGATGATGCTGGAGCAATCCGTCTCTCGAGCCGAGAAGATGGCTGCGTCGGTGCAGCACACCGACGTGTTCGATATGGTTCCACTGCGGCGAGCCGGACGATTTTCGGGGGGCTTGCTGTGTTCGCTGCTGCTGCCGCTGCTGGTCAATCCGCAGATTCATGGGCAGTGGTGGCGAGCATTCGTCGCCTGTCAGCCAGTCTACCGACAGCGGACCACTGCAGTGGATTTGTATGCCATCGCTGAACCTGGCAGTCGCCAGGTGGCATTTGCGGGGCAGGATGTACTTCACTATTCCCATCCCGGGTCTGCGGATCTGGAGCTGGAATTCGTAATTCCGGACGGCGGCCCCCAGCCTGGTCTGGAGTGGATTGTTCCGGAACGCATTCGCGTGGATGTGCTCCGCGCTGACGGATCACGCAGCCGTGCCTGGGTCTCCGGTTCCGGAGCACGCAGCTTTCGGTTCGTGATCACGCAACTGCGAGAACCGGTTGATATCGAAGTTCTGGCGGGAGACTTTCGCAGCACTACGCCATGGCACGTCGAGATTGTGGATACGCCCGGGCTGGATGCAATTCAGCTGGAATGCGAATACCCGGAATACACCGGCTGGAATCAGGAGCGGGAGCGTTTGCTGAACGTCACCGGGAGTGAAGTATCGCTCCCGGAAGGCACCACCATGCAGATTTCTGCTCTGGCCGCCAAGCCACTGCAGTCTGCTCGCATTGTCACCGACCGTTTCGAGATTCGCGGCGACACACAGACAGCTCAGATTTCATTTCGCGACGGTCGAACACACACGCTTCCGGGATTACCGCTGATTGCAGCGGATCAGCGAACAATTGCAGTGCAGCTGCAGCTTGCCGTTACTGCAGTGCAGCCGGAAGCGGGGCCGGTTCCCCCTGGTGACGCTGCCTTGCCGCTCACAATTCCGTCCAATACGAGTCTGAGGTTCTTTCTGCACGACGTGGATGATGTGATGACCGTGAGCCCGTCCATTCTGCAGATCACCGGTGTTGCAGATCAGGCGCCCGTCGTGGTGGCGCAGATGACGGATATCGGCAATTCCGTGACCCGTCGGGCAAAGATCCCGATCGCAGGACGCATCCGTGACGATTACGGAATTCATTCAGCCAGCCTGGAGTTTCGAGTTGACGATGAAACGAACTGGCGCCCGCGGCCGTTCCGCGGGCTGCTCCAAAAGGGGGCTCCGGAATATGTTCTGCAACGCGACGAAAATGAACCATGGGAGATTTTTGATCTGGAAC
>JALRDR010000222.1 GCA_023262145.1 Planctomycetaceae bacterium
TGGGCCAGCGCATGACGCTGGAGAACCTGCAGCAGATGCATCGCCTCAAAACTGGTGCGTTGCTGCTTTGTGGCGTTCACTGCGCACAGCATCCCGATGAGCATGTCCAGTACGTCAGATTATACGCGTCAGCTGCAGGAATCCTGCCGACTGGTTGCTGAGAAGCTTGGACTTCCGGACAGCCAGTACGGGCTGGTCTTTCAGAGTCGCAGCGGGCGTCCACAGGATCCCTGGCTTGAGCCGGACATTCTTGACTTCATCACAGAGCTGCATGAGCGTGGTGGCAGGTCACTGGTGATCTCCCCGATTGGATTCCTGTCTGATCACATGGAGGTACTGTTTGATCTGGACGATGAGGCAAAGCGGCGTTGTGAAGAACTGGGCATCCGGATGTCCCGGGCTTCGACACCGGGACATCATCCGCAGTTCGTCAGCATGGTACGAAAGCTGATCCAGGAGCGGCTGAGTGGCGGAGATCGCGAATGTCTGGGGCTGTATCCTCCCAACCACGACGTCTGCCCGGAGGACTGCTGCCCTGCTCCGCCTCAGCGTCCGGCGGCGGCCGGTCGCCCTGGTGCTGCTGATCCCGGGGCTGCTGGTGGATCTGCCGAGGCAGTGCGGCCTGCTGCTGTCCGTCCCGATTCAGCTACCGGCGATACTCGTTCCTGAACAGTCCGGGTCTACAATGGCTTTGACCTGCTGACGGAAACCAGACGTGCTCGTTCCCGCTGTCGACGTTCAATTTCCCGCAGTTCTGCCTGTGCGTGCAGCACGACGGATCGCGGCTGATACTGCAGTGCCGAGGGGGCCGCATGTTTCGCGCGTGTTGCCCAGGTCAGTGCATCCTGCAGTTCACCGGCAGCAAGGAATGCTCTGGCCAGCGTATCCATCAGCTGCCAGTCGGACTCTTCCGAGAGTTCTGTTGCCTTCCGGGCCAGAGAGATTGCATGCAGGACATCCCGGCATTCCGGATCATCTGAATACAGTTTGAGTCGGGCGAACCGATCCAGCGCCACGGTTGATTCCGGTCTGACCTTCAGCAGCTGTCGATAGGCGATTTCGGACTTGTTGTCCTCACCGAGTTCATGCATGACGGCGGCGAGGTTGAGCCATGCCTTTTCCATAGTCATGTCAGCCCGCACTGCACTGGCCCAGGAAGCTGCAGCGGCTTTCTGGTAACCGGCACGATACAGCAGATTTCCTCGACTGAACCAGATTTCAGCATTGTCCGGAGTGGCTGCAAGCAGTCGATCATAAAGTTCAAGGGCGCGGCGATAATCACCAAGGAAACATGCAGCAGCTGCCCGCCCAAGTGCAGCTGCATGCGAATCAGGTGCCAGCTGCAGGCACTCATCAAAGTCGTGTGCTGCTTCCTCAAATCGTTGCTGGCGGAGCATCGCGTAGCCTCGCCAGTACCATGCTTCCGGCGAACCTGAGACAGCGATCGCTGAGGTCAGATCCTGCTCGGCGTCGCGGAACCGTCCAACTTCCGCAAGCAGTCGGCCACGACGAATAAGCACTTCATAGTCATCTGCGTTCTGGCCGAGCAGGACTGCGAATTCCCTCAGGGCGTCGATGTGATCGCCTCGCCGTGCAGCCAGATCGGCGCTGAGCAGTCTGGCGGAATAGTGTTCAGGATTCAGCTGCAGGAGATGATTGACCTCGGCTTCCGCCTGAGCAAATCTGCCGGACTGCTCCAGCGACTTCGCGCGTGCCCAGACACTTTCCGTGCGATTCAGGGCACGAACGGCATCGTTTTCGAGGTCCTGCAGTGCAGCGTCATACTTCTTCTGAGTAAAGAGGTACAGTCCACGAGCCATTCGAGCGAGGGCATTATTCGGATCAACCTGCAGTACTGTGTCCGCATCATCCTCCAGTAGTGACCATTGCTTTTCCTGCAACAGCAACCTGATTCGAGAAAGGCGGAACTCAGGATGATCGGGGAACTCAGCAACCAGACTGGACAGTGAGTTTCTTGCATCTTCATGCCGGCTCAGCTGCATCAGCGATTCCGTCAGAGCAAGCCGGGACTCCACAGTATGACTTTCCTCTGGAAGTGCCTGCAGTCGTCGAACCGCCGACTCATGCTGGTCCGCTCTGGATTCAGCGATTGCAGTACAGATGATGACTTCCGGCTGTTGTCTGGCTGCAACCGGCAGAAGCCCGAATTGTCTGCTGATCTGTTCATGATCGTCGCTGGCAGAGAGTCTCTGCATCAGCTCTGCTGCAAGTTCCGAGGACAAACGCACTGTCGGATGTTCGTTCAGACGCATCAGCAGAGAGGCGATTTCCTGATCCGGAGCAAGGCTTCGCCAGCGACGTACAATTGCACGAATATGTTCCTGGTTGTGTGGATCACGGGCTGCCAGCTGAGTCAGATCCTCCACGGCTGCCTTCAGCTGGCCGTCCTCGGCCAGCAGTCCAGCCCGCAACTCCGTTGCTTCATAGGGGTCCGCCGCATGTCTGATAGCAAGTGTCAGGTCTGAAATGGCATAGATGCGAGAACCTGTTTCTGCCCGTACTTTCGCGCGCAGCAGCAGAGCTGCTGGATCTCCCGGCGTATCTCTCAGGATCTGCTCGACGTCGTTCAACGCCAGCACGGAAAAGCCGTTCTGATACAGCAGACCAGCCCGTCGCAGGATGAAATCCTGTTGCAGCTCAGTGTTCAGTTTAAGTCGACACAGAACCGTGGGGATTTTTTCCAGCTTTCGCAGCAGAGCCAGCAGTTCTGCATAGCAGAACGAGATTTCCAGATGGTCCGGGTATTGCTGGTACAACTTCTCAGCAATCTGCATTGCTTCCGGATGTCTGCCCAGTTCCTTCTGGCAGCCGGCGTCCAGCAGCTTCAGTTCAATTCGTTCGACAGGCTCAAGAGCAGCTGTTTCGGCTGGTGAAATCCTCTGCAGCATCGCCAGAGCATCTGCGAAGTTTCTTTTTTCGACCTGCAGTTGTGCTGCCTTCTTCAGTGCCGGTAATGGCGGACTGCTGGATTTAAGACATTGCTGCAAAGTCTCTTCAGCGGTTGGAAGGCGCAGAGCGGAACGCGCCTGATAGAGATGGAACAGCGTGGTGGCATCGTCCGGATTCCGTTTCAGTGCCTGCAGCAAAGCAGTCTCTGCGTCCTCCGGCCTGTTCAGGTGCAACAGTTCGCTTCCGAAGAAGTGCCATGCGTCAACATTTGAGGGCTGCAGTCTGGTGGCGTTACGGAAGTCTGATACTGCTTCTTCATGCCGTCCCCGGAACGAATTGATAAATCCTCGCCGCAGCATCGCCTGAATGTTGTTGGTGTCTGCTGTAAGCACATCCGTCAGGTTTGCGACGCATGCTGATGGGTCCTGCTGGTACGCATGTTCCGCATGCAGGA
>JALRDR010000407.1 GCA_023262145.1 Planctomycetaceae bacterium
CGCCCGAGTAATCGGTGGCCGCGACCCACAGTCGCAGAATCTCCGCACCCAATGTATCTGATACTTTTTGTGGTGCGACCACATTGCCCTTGGACTTGGACATTTTCTTGCCCTCGCCGTCGACCACGAAGCCGTGCGTTAGTAGTGCCTTGTAAGGTGCGCAGTCATTGAGCATGGCCAGCCAGAGCATGCAGTCGTGACGACCTGTGCATACTGTGGTGTCGGCTGTTCGTTTAAAGCGGAGATGAAAGGTGACCAGTTGATTCGTATGGTCCCTTACAAGGGAGGTGAAGCGAACATGGGGCACTCCTGTGTGAAAGGTCGTTTTGCCTTTGGTTATGCGACGCACAGTGATCGTGTCACCAAACCGATGATTCGCGATTCGATTGATCAGCCATGGCAGGAGGTCTCTTGGGATGAGGCGTTCAAATATGCTGCAGATAAGATGCGCTCAATTCAGTCGAAGTATGGTCGCGAAAGTGTGGGTGGTATCACCTCATCGCGTTGTACCAACGAAGAGACCTATCTAGTACAGAAATTGATTCGTGCCGGTTTCGGTAACAACAACACCGACACCTGTGCGCGTGTATGTCACTCGCCGACCGGCTTTGGTTTGAAAGCAACGCTGGGTGAATGTTCCGCAGCTGCCCCGGTCCCTCGCAATCCTCGACAGTGTCTTCTGGGAACCCGCTGACACCAACAGCATGCGGCAGAAAATTGCCACCGATGCCATCGTCCGAGGTGCTCGGGTTCTGGAGATTGGAACAGGATCGGGGCTGCTTTCACTGTGCTGCCTGCAGGCCGGTGCGGCACACGTCATTGCCACCGACCTGAATCCTGCGGCCGTCGCGAATGCTCGTGAAAATGCTCAGCAGCTGGGCTTTGCGGAAAAACTGGAGGCACGTCTGGTGCCACGCCGTGCACCTGCGGCATGGACCGTGCTGGCTCCGGAGGAGACGTTTGACCTGATCCTGAGCAATCCGCCCTGGGAGAATCGTACTCCTGTCAGTGTGCAGGAATTTGCTCTGTATGACCCCGGCTTTGAACTGCTGCACAGCCTGCTCAGCGGTGCTCGCCAGCGACTTCGCCCGGGCGGACGGATCTGGCTGGCCTACGGCTGCGTCACTGCCATCCGCACGATTGAGCACGTGGCTGCCGAGCAGCAACACGGTGGTGACCTTCCGCTACGGCTTCACCAAGTTCATCGACGATGACACGATCGCCGACGAGGCGGTGTTTGATCCGGCGTCGCTCGGATTCAGCAGCACGTTCCTGGGCCAGCAGCAGCAGAAGAAGTTC
>JALRDR010000408.1 GCA_023262145.1 Planctomycetaceae bacterium
CCGTCGTTGGTGGAATACCAAAGCGTACCACCTTTGAGCGAGGTGCTGGTAATGGCAATGCCGGGAGCAGCCCCTTCGGCATCAAAGTAGTTCTGCAGGGGAGTCGTGTCGCTGATAAAGTCAGAGAAAAGAGTTCCCACGGCACCAACCGGTGGTCCCGGCACCATGGTGGTATTCTGCAGCTTGCGGCCGGCCTGCACTGTGAGCACTGGCAGATCATTCAGCGGAGCGATGTCGATGCGGACAGTATCGGTGTTGCTGGAGACGGAGGGATTCCAGGAGAAGACCTGAGCCAGTCCGGCGTCTTCCACAGGCTGATCGCTGCGATTGGTTCCGACGAGGATCGTGTTGCCATCATCTGAGATGGCTACGGCATGTCCCAACTGATCTTCAATGTTCTGACCGTGGAGATCCTGCCCCAGTTGCTGCCACGTGTGATCTCTCCATTCATAGACGCGGGTTCTGCCCGCGTGGTAAGCAAATTCACTGGAGCGTTCGGCCCCCACGACCAGTGTGTAGCCGTCTGCTGAGAGGGCTATGGACGTTCCGAAGAATTGGCCCGTGAAGTCTGCGGTGATGGTTTCACCCCGATTGATCCATTGGGAATCCTTCCAGCAATAGACGCGAACGTGCCCCGTTTCGTTCCCGTTGGTGTCGTGATAGGGAGAACCAATGGCAAGCACATCGCCGGAATCAGAGAGTGCCAGCGACGATCCAGCCCGATCGCCCGGGGAATTTCCCACGATGGAAACCCCGGCGAGTGTCCATGCGGATCCATTCCAGTCGTAGACGTCCACACGTCCGGATTCCTGATGATTCAGGTCTTCCCCGGGTGCTGAGACGGCAAGGCGCGTCCCGTCGGCGGAAAGAGCCACTGCTGATCCGAAGTAATCGTCGGTGGCATCGGTGGGCAAAGCACTGCCGTCCAGCGTTGTGCCGCGCTGAGTCCATCCGGCCCCGTCCCAGAAAAAGATGCGGACATGTCCGGCATCGGGATCATGATCGTCGTTGCGGTCGGCACCGATGGCCAGCGTGTTACCATCTGCGGAAAGCGCGACGGCGCGACCGAAGAAGTCGTTGGCAGCGGTGCCGTTGAAATCCGGGCCGCGCTGGACCCAGAGTCCGGATCCCTGATCGAACTGATAGCTACGTACAAGACCGGCATTGATCGCGTTGGTGCTGCCGCCTTCTGCACCAACTGCAATGACGGAACCATCAGCGGACATGGCGACGGAAGTTCCGAAGTGTTCCTCCTGATTATCCCCTCTGAGGATCTGACCAACCTGCTGCCAGGCGGCCCCGTCCCAGCGGAAAATACGCAGTTGTCCGGAATGACTGCCGTTGTCGGAAGCATGATGTGCGGTGACAGCGATGGTGCGACCATCCGCGGAGGTGGCGACCGCATTGCCGGCCTGATCTTCAAGGGCCAGGCCTTGCAGGTCCTGCCCGAGTTGGTTCCACGAATGTCCGTCCCAGGCTCGGATGGTGAGCAGATCCGGGATGGATCCGCTGAAATGTACTGCCGGCTGGAAGTACAGTCGCGCGTCGGCAGCGGTGAGCAACAAGGGTTCGGAATCGGAAACTGTCTCGATGACCTGCCATCGCTGCCCGTTATCGGAGGAGGCCCAGAGCGTGCCGCCCTGCAGATTTGTTGCAACAACTGCAATTCCCGGGGGATCGGCATCGAGATCGCTGAAGTTCTGCAGGGAGCCGGTGCTGGAAATGATCTGTGAGACGGGTGTACCGACCGCGCCTGAAGGTATACCGGGATCCTCATTGATCGACCGCAACTGCAGATCAGCGCTGGCATTCAGCAGTGGCAGAGCATTAAGGACCAGACGCTGCTCGAGTACTTCCGACCGAACCGGCTGTGTGTGTTGACGGCGCGAGAGACGACTGCGCAGCGGATTCAGAGCGACGCAAGCTGCCACACTCGCGGGACCGTGAATCCAGTCGCGTGACTGGATAAAGCGGCGCATAAAGAAATGCCAGACATGGTCGGGAGTCGGGAACAGACGTAAACTAACGCCAGAACGCTCACTTAAAACAATCTGCAATTCCAGTACCGATGAAACTCAGATTTTGATGCAGACTGATATACCCTGATGGCTGCAGGCCTTTTTTTTTTTTTTTTTTGTACGGTGATCCGGTCGTATCGATTAGTCAGCTACATTCATGGCAATTGTAATGCTTCTGCCGGTATAAAATCCTGCAGAGTACTCATCGAGAGCCTTGCCAGACTGCGTAAACTTGTCGAATTGTCGTTGTCGCTGTGCAGGAATGTGTACAAAGGGTGGTGTTTTGACAGCGTCTGTG
>JALRDR010000469.1 GCA_023262145.1 Planctomycetaceae bacterium
ATAGGGTCAAAAAACTGAGCCGACGTCAAAGCTCGTTGATAATCGGGTGTTAGCACCAGAAAACGAAGTCGATTTCAGCCGACAGTCGATGACGAGCACGACGGACGGCACTTCAAATGGGCTTCATTTCACGGTCAGCGCCTACCTTCATCGCAGAAGGTCCACGTCCGGCTCATGACTGACCGGGTCAGGCAACGCGTCGATGGTAGTACTTGAGCATGCCACCGAGTCGCTCACGACCTCGCTGGACGGATAAGCTGACAGATGATCAGCAACTCATTGTTCTCAGCAGCCTTGCGGTAGCAATATTGCTCAGTACTCCAGTGTGGCCGAGATTGCAGGCCCGGTCAGCAACAGGTTTGATCCAATTCCATACACATCATCGCTGAGAGTGTTGCTTTGCCAGAGCTGCGTTTCCCATGCAGCCTGAAGTACGAGTGTACTTTCTCGAAAGAGATCGGCGCGCCAGGCAACACCCAACTGGTTCTCCAGCACTGTCATAAATTCATCATTTATCTTGCTGCCCTGAATGTCCACCAGCAGAGATTTGTTTGAAATATCTCCAAGGATGGCGGCCCCCCGGAGATTGCCGAACAGTGTGAGACCTGTATCAGGTACATCCCGACGAATATCAATTGCAATCGTTGGGCCGACACCCTCGAAAGTACATTCGCCGACTCCGAATAAAGTCACCCCTTTGCTGAAGTACTCCAGCTTTCCATACCTCAACCCCGCCGCGAACTCAAACCGAATGTCATTGGTGTTATGGGCAGTAAAAATCTCAGTATCTGCCGACTGAACCTTGATGTAGAGGTGCTCAGGCTTGAATGGTTCGACAAAGTCAGCGGAGTCGTCAAAAGACCAGTATCTCGCTCGTAACCCTAAGCCTGACTTTCCATTGTAACCCAGAACATACCGCAATGCGGTTTCGTGATCCGTGTCCAGCATCCTGCCTGTTCCGAACTCGTAGGCCGGCTGAATCCCTGAAATCCGGGTCTTCAGGAATGTGACTTCAATCGCGCCGAAGAGGCTTGAGTCGTCAGCCTGTTGTCGTGTTGATGTTCTGTCCTCAGGAACAGTTCCTGAATTCCTGCCGGATTGCTCCGACGCTGCTTCAGTTTTTCGCAGCCTTGCGTCAAAATCTTCCGCCCTTTGCGTTAGGTTGGTACCTGACGAGCCCAATCCGGTAGACTTCATCGACCTGGCAGGCGGGGTCAATCCAGACGACGTCGTCAACGTGGCAGGTAAAGATGATTCAGGAGATGTCATCGATTTGGCGGGTGGGGTTAATGCCGCAGTCTTCATCGATTTGGCCGGCGAGGGTGATTCGGCAGAATTCATCGATTTGGAATGAGCAGTGGACACCTGGACGCTGGAAGGCGGGTCGGCAGGTGATGCCGAGCCGGCCAGCAGGACACCGACAAGAAATTGGTACAGAACCCCACTGGAAAGCAGCATCGCGAACATCCTTGTGTAGCCAATAATTGCGATCAGACCACCTCATCCGCATGGGTGTGCACTGTAGTTCACTCGGCTGAAAACGCAGTATTCATGAGACTCATGCCGTTAAATCTGTTAAATCCGGAATAACCGTCTTTCCACAGATTGCTCTGGGGGATTTGGGCAGGCGCCAGACGGCAAGAATCGTAGTTCGGAGAACCGTTAATTACGGCGGCATAGTAGCGTCTTTTTTGCCGAGGGCTGCGGGCCACGCGACGCGGCTATGACCAAAACAGCAGCGTTTCTCTATGGCTTACAAAGTGAGTTCGATACTGGCTGGAGCCGGCAGAGCCTCATGTCCCGGTTACGTTTTCCCCATGAAAGCGGGCGTTCTGGATTCCGACGGTGCCGGCTACAGTGGATCGCCATGTTTCCAGTTACTGTGGTGAATGCTCTTGACGTGTCCTCGTGGGAGCTCGAGAGCATTCCGCAGGCATTCAGCAGGATCCTGAACTCGTGGAGCGCAGCCGTTGCGCTCGATTTTTTCTGGCATTCAATCACGCCATTTCTGAGAAATCCCTGCTCAGGTGGCGTGCTCCCAAAATCTGATCCATGTGTTATGAGAGTCTCAGCAGCCCGGAAGGGCGAGGAGACTTACGATGACAAAGCCGAGAAGAAAGCGTCACACGCCGGAGCAGACTGTGCGGAAGCTTCGTGATG
>JALRDR010000546.1 GCA_023262145.1 Planctomycetaceae bacterium
CAGCGGTGTCTCCCACCCGCTGCTCCAGGAACTTGCTCGCCGAGCGCCGGGGACCTACAACCATTCCATCACTGTGGCGTCAATGGCTGAAGCTGCTGCTGATGCGATTGGTGCCAACGGTCTGCTCACCCGTGTCGGTGCTTACTTCCATGACATCGGCAAAATGATGAAGCCGGAGTACTTTATAGAAAACATGCTGGAGAGCGAAAAAAGTCCGCACCATGCTCTGGCGCCGGCGATGAGTACATTGATTATTATCGGGCACGTCAAGGATGGGCTGGAGCTGGCCGACGAGAACGGCCTGCCAGTTGCGTTGCATCCCTTTATTGCAGAGCATCACGGTACGACGCTTGTGGAGTATTTCTTTCAGGAAGCTACTCGCAAGGTTGATACGGACCATCGCACGGATGCAGCGGAATCAAGCTTTCGTTATCCGGGCCCGAGACCTCAGACAAAGGAAACTGCGGTGCTGATGCTTGCCGATGCAGTGGAAAGTGCCAGCAGAACTCTGAAGGAACCGACACCCAAACGAATTCAGTCGCTCGTCAATGAGATCACGATGAAGCGGCTGCTGGACGGGCAGTTTGATCAGTGCAATCTGCAGATGAATGAAATTCGACTGATTGAGGATTCGCTCATCAAATCGCTGCTTGCGGCTCACCACGGAAGAGTGCGCTATCCGGGGCAGAAGACGGCGTGACGGTGTGCAGGTGTCTTCAGGGGAGGGCGACTGCGGGGACTGCAGTACCTGCTCGAATTGCCTGCGTGTTGCACGAGGCACGTTGCAGGGGGCAGCGGACAGCGGCAGGGTATGTATTCAGGGATCAAGGTGTTACTGTGCCAGGCAGCAGGCAGCTACGGATCAGGCAGGACAAAGGCGAACAAGTGGGAACCGAGAGCTATCAGGTTGGCGAAGAGACTCAGGATGCAGTACTGGGAGCGTTGCGGAAGCTGTGCGACGGCCTGACATGGTCGGGGGCACGAAAGCTGATGGCTGCTCGACGTATTGGGATCAACGGGGTTTTGTGTATTGACGAGGGGCGGCGAGTCGTCAGTGGTGATCTGATTGAGGTGCGGGAGCAGCCATTTCCTCCTGTTCCCCGTGATCCGGACGTGCAGATTCTGTATCTGGACCGGGACATGGTGGTGGTCAATAAGCCATCCGGGATGCTTTCGATGCGACATCCCGGTGACCTCAGCTGGAGACAGCGTCGTAAGATGAAGCAGCCGGCTCTGGAGGAAGTCCTGGGGCGCCTGATACAGCATCGCGATCGCCAGCGACGTCTTCATGCTCCGGGCGAGCTGCAGGCTGTGCACCGAATAGATCGGGACACCAGTGGAATTCTGGCATTTGCTCGCAATGAACGTGCGGCGGAGCGGCTGATTGAGCAGTTTGCCTCGCATCGTCCGCTCCGCAGGTATTTCTGCGTTATCCCCGGCAGCCTGCCGGCACAGACACTCCGGTCGTGGCAGGTGCGTGATCGGGGAGATGGGCTGCGGGGCAGCGGTCCCCGGTCACGTCATGCTCAGGAGATGATCACGCACATCAAACCTGTTCGCGAGCTGCGTGGGTTCACTGAAATGGAGTGTCGACTGGAGACCGGACGGACGAATCAGATCCGCATTCAACTGGCGGAAGCTGGGCATCCGATCTGTGGGGACGTACGTTACCGGGGACCCTTTGGTGTGGAACCTGCTGCTGACAGCAGCAGAGCTCATCGCATGGCTCTGCATGCTGCAGAGCTGGGGCTGGAGCATCCGACAACGGGAGAGCAGCTGACATGGCGTCTGCGGTGGCCGCCGGATATGCTTCGCTGGATGGATACGCTGCGTTGATTCAGGCGTGTCACACCGGGATTCCGACGAATCCTGAAGTCGGTCATGCGTTTGTCGTGGCTGAGGGATAGAATCCATGCTGAGCTCCACGATCTCTGGCAGCTCAGTCCATTGTCCGTGCCGGACGGCAACAGTTGATCAGGCGGTCGGAGAAAAATCATGATTGCAGAAGGTTTTTTGCAGAAGCTGCTGCTGACAGGCTGTCTGCTGCTGATATTTCCTCAGACCTCACCGGGGCAGACGCCCGGGCTGGATCTGCCGCTCATCTTTGGTGCCGATCCACAGGCCGAAACTGCTGTCCCGGAATACACCGCTGCACTCGTGACATCAGAGCAGGGGGAAACATCACTGCAGATCACGGCGATACTGCCGGAGGGCTGTTATACCTACTCGATGAACAAGGACTTTGGAGGAGCGACATCAATCTCCGTCAAGCTTCCCGCTGGCGTGGAACTGGTTGGTGACTGGACAACGGATCGAGCCCCGAAGTCCGGATTTGATGATGATCTTGGGCAGGTCGTGGAGAAGTTCTTTGATCGTGTGACATGGCGTCGATCCCTGTCCGGCAATTTGTCAGCGGGGGGGGCGATCACTGGAACGGTGGCCGGGCTGTACTGCAACAGCACGGGATGTTTCCCGATTGAGGATGTCGTATTCTCCGTTGTTCTCGAGGGAAGCGGGGCGGAAGCAAGCGGAGGCGATCCTGCGACTGTTTTGCTGGTGCCCAGGATTGGTGCCGGCTCCAGTGCTGAGGCGGGGGCGGTGCAGATCGAGGTCAGCCTTGCTCCCTCCGATGCGCAGCCCGGCGACGAAGTAACGCTGAGCCTGAAGACGCAGGTGCAGTCCGGCTGGCATATTTTTGCACTTGATCAGGATCCGGAAATGGCGGGATTGCCTACCGAGATCACAGCAGAGTTACAGGGGCTGGAAGCAGTTGATGAATCGTTTTCTGCCCGTGCTGAGCCGGAAACTGAAGAGCCTCTGGACGGATTTGTGCAACGCGTGCACTACGGTGAGATCACCTGGAGCAGGCGTCTGCGGGTGACGAACAGTAATGCAGCGGTGCAGGGCAGTATTCGCTTTCAGATCTGCTCCGGGGGTGTCTGCAAACTCCCGACGACTGTGCAATACAGTGTAGCGCTGGCATCAGCAGTGCCTGGTGGCGAAGCGGTTGTTGAGCAGCCGACGACAGGGCCTGGCTCAGCGGTGACAGCAGAGACGGGGGACAACGCCATCGTTGAGGGCAGTGATCCAGCCGCAGCCGGCTTACTGACCTTCCTGCTGACGGCGGTTGGTGCTGGTTTTGTGGCTCTGGCCACACCGTGCGTGTTTCCGATGATTCCCATCACGGTGGCATTCTTTCTGAAACAGGAGGAAAAGCAGGCCGGCAGTTCACTCAAGCTGGCCCTCGTTTACTGTCTCTCAATTATTGCGGCATTCACGGTCCTGGGGATTGCCATGGCGCGCATCTTCGGAGAGGCGAGCCTGACAGATCTGGCGAATAATGCATGGCTGAATGTGTTCTTCAGCATTCTGTTTATCGTCTTCGCACTGATGCTGCTGGGGGCCTTCGAAGTCTCAGTGCCATCATGGATGTTGAACTGGACATCCAGCCGTGAATCGTCCGGTGGTATGATCGGTGTGGTTTTCATGGCGTTGACATTCACACTGGTCTCATTTACCTGCACGTTTGCCTTTGTTGGGTCTTTGCTTGTCATTGCAGCTCAGGGCGATTTCCTCTGGCCGGTGCTCGGCATGCTCGGCTTTTCCACGGCTTTTGCCTCCCCGTTTTTTCTGCTCGCCATGTTTCCCGGTATGCTCAGAAAGATGCCACGCAGCGGCGGCTGGATGAACGAAGTGAAATTTGGGTTTGGTGTGGTTGAGCTTGCAGCAGTCGTGAAGTTTGCGAGCGTGGCTGACATCGGTTTGTCCTCCAGCGGCATTCCGGTGTTTGTGACCTACAACGTCTTTCTTGTGCTCTGGATTGTGCTGGCGGCTGTTGCCGGACTGTATCTGCTGGGATTACGTCCCGGGATCAGGCCGAAGATGTCCGGAGTACGATTGTTGTTTGTTGCCATCTTTCTCGGTTTTGCCGCAAGACTTGCGGCAGGGATGGCTGGAGTTGGTCTGCCGGCGGACCCGATCTGGAATCTGGTGGCAGCATTTGCACCTCCTGAGATCAGCGATGGTGATGTGCAGAAGATCGATCAGCTGGGGCTGGTGATTTATCATCATGAGCTGGCATATGC
>JALRDR010000647.1 GCA_023262145.1 Planctomycetaceae bacterium
GCCGCATTACTTCCAGTGTGCGTCGATTGAATTCCGGAAGTTCATCGAGAAACAGAATCCCATTGTGCGACAGGCTGAGCTCACCCGGTTGAGGCGTACTTCCGCCACCTACCAGACCGGCCTCGCTGATCGTATGATGCGGGGATCGAAACGGACGTCTAAGCAGGAGCGGCTGACCAGGCTCCAGTTGAGCCACTGCGCTGTAGACGCGAGTTGTCTCCAGACTCTCTTCAGCGGCAAGTTCGGGCAGAATAGTGCAGATCCGCTGTGAGAGCAGGGTTTTTCCGGTTCCCGGGGAACCGATCATCAGCAGATGATGGCAGCCGGCTGCAGCGACGAGTGCGGCACGTTTGGCCATTTCCTGGCCCTTCACATCCACGTAATCGATGTCGTATGCTCCGTAGTCAAGCCGAGCGTCTGTCCAGCTGAAATCGCAGGGATCGATTTGCAATTCGCCGGTCAGGAACCCAACCGCCTCCGCCAGCGTGCCCACCGGGATGACATCCAGTCCTTCCACGACTGCTGCTTCATTGGCGTTCTGAAAAGGTACTACGAATTCTCGGATGCCGGCCTCACGGGCAACCAGTGCCATTGACAGCACTCCCCGTACCGGCCGCAGCGTTCCGTCGAGGGCGAGTTCGCCGACAAACGCAGGCCGCAGCTCAGTATCTTCCTTGATCTGGTCATCTGCGATAAGTAACCCGAGGGCAATCGGCAGATCGAGGGATGCTGCATCTTTGGGAAGATCTGCCGGCGACAGATTGATGACGATGCGATCATTGGGGCGGCCGTAGCCACTGTTCACAAGAGCACGCTCGATGCGATGTACGCTTTCCCGAACAGCGGCTTCTGCAAGTCCGACAAGGATTGTCTTTGGCAGGGCCCCCGGGGAGATGTCCACTTCCACCTCCACCGCACGAGCTTCGATTCCAAACAGCGTGTATGTAGACAATCGCGAGAGCATGGCGAACCTGCTGCTGAGACGATGGAACGGGAGACGAAGGAACGGGAGGCTACAGCAGATCGCCGCACCCGGGTGATCACGTTGTCGCGGCCTCGTATCAGCGGCCTCTCTACCGCAAAGTCAGCCAATACGGAAGCTTCGAACGACTTTCGTACAGTGCAATAGGTAATTTTGTACGTAAGGGTGGGTATAATTGACACAACCAGTCAAATAGTCGTTATCACCTCCATACAGCCCCAACTTCCGTGTCAATTCTCTTGAAAGAATTCTCTTGAAAGGACAGGCATTATTGATTTGGATGTATTCCAGTTTCGGTGCATGCTCCTGATCGCAGGACCAGATGTTTTCCGTCCCTGCAGGCCCCACTCATCCGTTGCTGACCGTGAATTGTTGTGGGGCTATGGCCCTGCGATTCCACCGGCTTGTCTGCCTCCTCCGTGGATGCTCCTCCCGTTTTCACCAGAATACAGTTCTCCGCCTGCGTTGGTTTCCATCCTGCCTCCGGTTCTCCCCTCGTGACATGTCCCGCTACTCCTGAATCAGGTCCAGTAAACATGACACTGCCACGACGACAACTTGTTGATTCCTCAGTGACCCCCTAC
>JALRDR010000745.1 GCA_023262145.1 Planctomycetaceae bacterium
CTGCACTTGCACTGTACTGGCCACGTCCAGTTCATAAGGGTCGCCCGGAAGGCCGCCCGAGGACGCCGTATTATTCCAGAAGATGCAGTTCCGATAGCTGGATTTTCCACGATCGTCAGCCCCATTCCAGTTCTGAGTAAATGTGCAGCTGACAACCGTTGCCCGTGATGACGGGAAAACCGTAAGTGCCCCGCAACCGTGCTTCTCGTTGTATCTCAGACCGAACTGAGCCTCGACAGCTGCCATTCCTGAATTGGCAATATTGCCGACGAACAGACAGTTCTCAATCTCTGCGGAACTGCCTTCCAGAAGATCGATGGCTGATCCCGTCGCGGGGCAGCGGTTGTTGCGAAAGACACAATTCAGAATTCTCACATTGCCTGCGGGCCTGCCGCGATGCTCCACGGAGATTCCGCCTCCGCAAAGCTGAGTTGTGTTATCAGCAATGACGAGGTCGTCCAGTACCGGTGATGATTGTCCGAAAATTTTGATGGCGCCGCCGTCAAGGTAGAAGAAAAGACGCTTTTGCAGCACCGTATCGTCAGCATTCGGCTCAATGGGACCATCGGTTTCCTGCTGAGTGACAAATCCAGCCGCGCCG
Organism: Planctomycetaceae bacterium; assembly: GCA_023262145.1. GTDB lineage: Bacteria > Planctomycetota > Planctomycetia > Planctomycetales > Planctomycetaceae > SXXK01. Next base: position 602 of record JALRDR010000745.1, read on the forward strand.
GTAATGGTGAAGCCACGCAGCGTGGTGCGTTCGGAAACTCCGTCTCCAAAATAAACGACATGATTGACGACGGCCGGATAGCCCGTGCTGCCCGGCAGGGCTGCAGCGGGATTTTCTGCCGTCAGTACAGGGCGGCCTTCACCCTCAACCAGCAGTCCGTCGTGCCGTGCATGAAAACGAATCATCGCCTGTGATGCATACTGGGGACGATATGTGCCGGCGTGGATCATAACGTGTTTGTGAACGGGATCTGCTGCTGCCGCGTCAAGAACAGCCTGGATCTGCTGACCTTCGTGCACATGATAGATCCCCTGCGAATCCGGCTGAATGCCGGCACGCTGGCTGCCATCCGCAACGCCTGCCGGTGCGGTGTCAGGCTGTGGCGCTGCAGATTCGGTGCACCCGCACTGAACTGTGAAGATACCTGCCGTGATCAGCAAATGCACGGTCCAGCATGGCCACAGCGCGTATGGCTCAGCAACATCCTTACTGTGCATGATGGCTCTCAGTTTCGTGGAGCGAGTCAGCTGATCCTGCAGGGATTCCGATGCGAATCATGGGACGGTAGTCGGCGTGGAAGAACGGAAATCCGCACAGCGGTGACGACGCGATTTCGAACAGGCCGGCAGCCGGTACATGGATGACGGTCTCCGCAACCAGCCCCGGCACAGCCATTTCATTGACTTTCAGGTCTTCCTGAAGAAACGTGTAGATATAGTCGCTGCTTGTGAAGTGCACGCGCACTGACTGATTTGGCGGCAGCCACAACACGGAGCCGGTCTGCAGATCGTCGTCCGTATACAGTTCTCCATCCGGTCCGGGAACGGTAAAGGTCCACTGGAATTCGCAGCCATTGGCAAGTACTTCCGGGACCTGGCTGGTTCCGAACATTCGCTGTTCAGGAGAAAGCGCGGGTGGAGCGTCAGAACTTCCTCCACAGCCGATGGCCAGCAGCATGCTCAGACTGACAATCACGGGGCTGGAAACGGGCACCGGCTTCATTGCTCCTGCGCCTCCCCTGCGGCGTTTGCTGGTGCACTGGTCGTCCGACTTTCATTGATTCGCTGAAGCAGGGCGCGCTGCTCGTCCGCAAGCGTGGTCATGCCGGCTGCTTCGGCCAGCTGAATCAGGACGGAACGAACCTCAGCGTCGTCCGGCATCAGGCGCAAAGCGTCCTGGCAGGAAGTCAACGCCGCGGATTCTCGACCAAGTTGTCGCAGGAGGGCCGCCCTCTGAAAATGTACAGGCCCCTCATCCGGGCAAAGCTGCAGAATTGTCTCGGCATACTTCAGTGCCTCCTGCAGCTTCCCACGTTTGTGACTATTGATGAGCAGCCCGCGGAGCACCCGGTCATTTCGGGGAGCCAACTGGCGAGCGCGCTGAAAGTAGTCTGCAGCCGTGCCGAGATCCCCGATCAGCTCCGAACAGGCTGCGATGGCATCCAGTACTGCCAGATCGTGAGACTGGTCGTCCACCAGTGGATTCAGCAGCAGCAACGCAGATGCCGCTGCTGTCACGTCATTGCGGGATTCAGCAGCCCCGGCCAGCAGCAGCCCCCGAGCGCGCTGCTGCTCCCGCTCCGGCAGCGGGAACAACGAAAGGTCCAGAAAAGTGTTCGGGGAGTTCCCCGTCGAAGCGGAGCCTGACAGGGACTCTCGCAGGATTCGATGATCGGTCTGAGCGGTATGCGGGACGTCAGTGGCGGGAAGTGACGGCATGTGGCATTCAATGCAGGAATCCTCCGCCGACCTCGTCAGCCGCAGCGGGCGATCAAGTGCACAGGCTGAGTCCGTTTGCTCGTGACAGCTCAGACATCGCTGGCGGTAATATTCCGTTCGATCCTGTGGCGACGGCAGGCTGTGCGGATCATGGCACGATGTGCATGTCATGCGCTGCATGGATTCCTGAAAGCAACGGCTGGAATGCATCTGTTCCACCTGACTCACGGCTGCCGTGGCATGCTCTTCGTCGACAGAGGCGGACCGCACAAATGTCGCCCAGACATCCGACAAAAGGTCTCCCGGGCGAAAGTCAAACTCGCTGCGCCCGGATCGTGCGATCCGCTCTTCACCGTGCAGATGACATTGATAACAGACGCTCAGCTGCTGCGAGAACCCAAGTCTGGCAGGATTGACGATGGGATCCTGAGCGCCCTGTGGCCGTGTTTTTCGGTGATGGATTACGTGGTCCATCCCCGGACCGTGACATCGCTCACAGCCGATGGACAACTCTGTGAAGATCGGTGCACCAAATCGATGCGGTTCGGCGGGAAGGTGATTGGTACGTCCGGCATGGCAGGCCACGCACCCGTCAGAGATGCGGCGACTGAATCGAGGGTGCTGATCGGGCGTGTATCCCGGTGACAGATCCCACACCTGCCGTCCGGTATACCACGTGGCGGGCGCCTGAGTCAGTATGCCGCCACGATCGGTAAGAAATGTCCAGCCGCGTTGTCCCGATCCCACTGCGAAATCAACCTGCATCGAGTCGCGATAGACGACAGCACCAGCGCGATCAATGAATTCTTCCGTCTGCAGCATACGCTGCTGATCGCGGCTGATTTCATAACGGCAGGGACCTGGCGGGTCGAAGTGAGCCGTTGCCTCGGACGCTGCCAACGGGACATCCACTGCCACTGACATGGATCTGGACATGGCGTGCGTGCCGGTGTAAGCATCCCAGATGTCTGAGTGACACTCCCGGCAGGCCTGCTGACCTGCGAACTTGTCAGCGTCGTTGTGCCGTTGCCGGACCAGGGCAGGGCCGGGTGATGCCAGCGTCGCTGGAGCATGCTCAGCTGTGGGGACTGCCGGTGCAGTGCGCTCGCTCGGGGGAACCTGATGCTGCTGGTCATCACAGCCACACTCGATGAGCAGCAGCAGCCCGAGCAGGACTGTCTGGAACTGAAGCCTGGTTGCTGCGTCAAATCGTTTCACAAACGAAAACTCTCTCTGGTGCCAGTCAACTTCTGTCTCTGCACAGTGCAGATTGAACGCAATCAGGCAAACGCTGGATGCGTCGATTGTTGATTGGAGCGGAAAGACAACGGCAGGCTCTGGTCCGGACGCTCCCGGCAATTTCGCAGCAGCATACTCCACATCTTCCTTTTCAGACAGGTATCCGGCCGCTGAGTTCCGCGAATCGCGCTGAGTGACGCATGCTGGTGCCGCCGCCTCGAATGCGCGAACAACCGCGGACGGTCTCTGAACTCCCGCCGGGCAGCCTGAAACACGCAGCGTCACGACGATCAACTCGATGCCATTCAGGGACCGTCAGACAACTCGGGCTCCGTAACGTGCAAAATCTGATCGATGGGGACGGATGTCAGCTTCTGCAGAATTCCTGATGGCCAATGGACTTCAATGTCAACCGGCTTTGAATACGGCCCAAGTCCGACCTGAATCAGCGGCTGGTGAGTGGATGCAAAGCTGGTTCCGCTGAACAGCTGCGAGCTGAAGTTGCGATCATGGCAGCGGACGGTCACCCGACAGCCAATTCCCCGGCGGTTGCTGGTTCGTCCACGGAATCGCAGTTGCAGCCAGTGTCCACGTTCCGATTCATTGATGAGCAGAGCTGCTGGCGAATTCTGATTTACGACCACCACATCCAGATCGCCGTCACCATCAACGTCTCCCGTCGCGACACCGCGACCGACATACTTCCCGGCGAACCACGGCCCGGCTGTCAGGGATGCATCCTGCCATTTGTTACTGTCAAAGGACATCAGCTGCGGCTGCTGTTGGTAGCCATCGAAGTCTGCATTGCGTTCATCGATATGACCATTGGCTACAAGACAGTCCATCAGACCGTCACAGTTGAAGTCCTGCATCACGACTCCGAAGCCCAGTCTGGTAAACGAAAGCTGACGCATGCCGGTAACGGCCGTGCCGTCCTGCATTCCGAAGTCACCCAGATTCTGGTAAAGCGTGTTGGACTCGCCGGTGAAGTGAGTGAGCAGAATGTCAGGAAGGCCATTTCCGTCGTAGTCCGCTACGGCGACCCCCATACTGGCCTGAGCATCACCGCTGCCGCTCAATGCTGCGCCTCGCCTTAACGCTTCATTGACGAATGGTCCGTCAGGCTGAGCAACGAAGAGAAAATTTGCAGTCGTGTCGTTGGCCACGTAGATGTCAGGCCGACCGTCATTCGTGAAGTCGCCAATCGCCACACCCAGCGCCTTGTTTCCCGGTCCGCTGAGTCCCCACGGTTCAGTCACACGCTCAAACGTGCCATCACCGACGTTGCGATAACACTCGTCCGCCCAATGATCAAGCTGCCTCGGATGGCACAGCGCCGGGAGTCCGTCCTTCAGGCATTCCAGCGGATTCAGCGGGTCGTACTTCAGGTAATTGCACACGTACAGATCAAGAAGTCCGTCCTGATCAAGGTCGGCCCAGGCGGCACTGCTGCTCCAGCGTGGCTCGTCCCGCGTCAGAATGGAGTCTTCGCGGACGAATGTTCCATCGCCCTGGTTGCGGTAGAACGTGTTCGCTCCAACGTTGCAGACAAAGATGTCCTCGAAGCCATCCCCGTCAATGTCGCCCACAGCCACGCCCTGACTGTAGTTTCTGTCACCGGTTGCGGACGCTGCTGTGACGCTGCTGAAGGTTGCGTCCGGATGCTGTCGAAACAACTCATCCGCAGGGCGACGTTCAGCATCTGCGGCGTCGGCTGATCCCCCCTGACTGAAATAAACATCCGGCAGGTCGTCTCGGTCGAAATCGAGCCAACCCGCCCCGCCGCCAATCGATTCCACCATCAACAGCTTGCCCTGAGCCCCGTTGTCATATTGAAAATCGAGGCCCAGCACGCTGGCCCTGTCGGCAAAGGCGATCGTGTCCGGGCGGAATGCCGTCGTCTGCTGATCTGCCGCTGCCACCACAGACGCTGTGGAATCATCAGTGCTGCCGGAGGAGCTGTCGTCGCCGGTGGAAGTCTCCGGTGACACCTGCTGCTGTGGCCCGGGGCCGAATTCCTGCTGAGCATCCGGATTCTGCGAACATCCACTTGCCAGGCTGGCTGCCAGAATCGCTCGTACGGAGCACCGCATCACGATGGCCAGCAGACCATCGCTGCGGGAATTGGCTGACACCAGATTCAATGCCGATAAACGCATCAGAATGTTCATTCCCCTGTGCCCCGGACGACAGAGATGTACCGCAGTTGGGCGTCGCACCGCTCGCAGATTGAAGTAGCAGACAAAGCGTAGCATGTTACGGGGCAATCTGCAGATCAGGCAGTCAACATGCACTGCCCGGGGAGACCCGTGGCGATGTGACACTCAGATTGTTCGTCGGCAGAGTTACTGCTCACTGCCGCAGCATTGCTGCAAACTTGTCCGAGTTTTGTTGATATTCCAGTGCCGGAACGCTGGCTGAACTGTCCGGTTTTCATCAGCTCAAAACCTGTCGCAGGCAGCTGGAACGCAGCCAGCATTGTGTGTCATCCATCCGGCTGCAAAAAAAAATCCCCTGCAGCGAGCACTGCAGGGGAATTCATCCAACCTTTGTTGACACCATCAGGCGTCGATCAGAATTCACCAATGGTCAGATTGTCATTACGAACAGCAATCTTGTAGCGAACACCATGATCGACGTTCTCACTGATGAACCTGACGGAACCGTCGCAAAGAACCGCCTGCACACCACCGGTGTGACGGCTGCTGGGGGACTCGCAACGCAGGTCATTCTGACCCTGCATCCAGGCTCGGTTCGTGTTGTTGATCGGGTTTCGCATGTTATGCGTGGCACCCAGCGGAGAAATCCACGCCGAATAGGAGCTCTGGTTGTAGTTGAATGTCACACCATTCCCGCCGCGGAAATGCATGTTCTCAAAGACTGCCACCGTGTTCGAAGTACCGTCCACGATATCGCGAATTCCCCATGATCCGTTCATGCGAAATGCGCCGTTGTAGTTTACCTGGTGATTCTTGTCTTCGCCGTTGATCCATGGTGTGCCGGGATTGGAACCGCGGGTTCCGAAATTTGTCCCGGGCAGGGCATCATTGACGAGCGAATCCGGTATCGCACCGCAGTCCTTCCAGCCGGCCCAGACATGGCCAAGGTTTCCGACATAATCCGTGCCAGCTGCTTCCGAGGTGCCGTTCCAGCGGTAACCGCCGTTTGTCTGACCCGGACGAATCTGTGGCATTGCGTTGGACGGACAAAGCAGCATCGACAGCACCGTCTTGCGATGAGCACTGTTTTGACCGACTGCATTGGCATTGCGGTTGAAGTTCGGGAGCTGCGGGGCCTGTGTGACAATGGCGTTGTACAGATTCGCCTGCTCAAGATAAGGCAGTGACATGTAGATCCATGAAAACTCTGGCCACTGTGTGTCCCCATTGAGGTAGGAGTTGACCAGACGTCCCTGATTGTGAGGGAACATGTTGTAGACGTCGTGGTAGTTGTGCATGGCCAGTCCCAGTTGCTTGAGATTGTTCTTGCACTGTGTACGTCGTGCCGCTTCACGCGCCTGCTGATCGAGCGTATCGAACGCCTTGAAGAGGAAAAGAAGGGCATCGCCGACGACGTGAAGGACGTCTATGCCGAAGCCAAGGCGGTGGGCTATGACGTCAAGATCATCCGCCAGATCGTGCGCCTGCGCAAGATGAAGCCGGACGACCGCGCGGAAATGGAAGCCCTGCTCGATAACAAGGAACACACAATTATTCGGCATGGCTGCGGCATATTTTTCAAAAGCTTCTTGCTCCGAGGGGAACATCATTACCCAAGAGTGAGCATGGGTTCCTTTTACTGGGATGCCTAAAAGCTTACCCGCGAGAACATTCGAGGTTGCTGAAGCTCCACCAATAAACGCTGCTCTAGAGGCAGAGAGCCCACCATCAAAGCCTTGCGCGCGACGGAGTCCAAATTCCAACAATGGCTCTC
>JALRDR010000775.1 GCA_023262145.1 Planctomycetaceae bacterium
AGGAATTTGGTGCTCGCAACACTCCGATTATCATGAACGGTCGCGTGTATGTGATTTGTCGATCGCATCCCGAAACGACACAGGAAGGTGAGAAGACTGTCTGTGTCAGTGCTGAGACGGGAGAACTGATCTGGGAGAGTGTGCACAATGTTTATCTCTCAGATGCTCCTGCAGAGCGAATCGGCTGGTCCAGTGTGGCTGGTGATCCCGAAACCGACACGGTTTTTGCTCAGGGTCTTGGCTGTGTGTTCCAGTGTCTTGAGGGGGCGACCGGCAGAATTCTCTGGGAGCGTTCGCTGAGCGAAGAGTTCGGTTTGTTGTCCACATACGGAGGACGTACCAATACTCCGGTAGTATTTGAGGACATGGTGATTGTCAGCGGGGTTACGACAGGCTGGGGTGAGACCTCGATTCCTGCCCATCGTTTCTTTGCCATGGACAAGCGTACGGGTGAGGTCCGCTGGGTGCTCAGCACACGTCTGCGACCGGAGGATACGACCTACACCACGCCTGTGTTCACCACTCTGAACGGAGAGGCGGCAATGGTCTTCAGTGCCGGAGATGGTGCTGTGTATGCAGTTCAGCCGCGAACGGGTCGTCAGATCTGGAAGTATCAGGCTTCCAACCGCGGAATCAATTCCACTCCGGTCGTGGACGAAAACGGGATTGTTTATGGAGGTCACGCGGAGCAGAACGCCGCGGACACCACGGTTCTGGGTGCGGTCTTTGCATTTGACGGAAACACGCGTGGAGAGATTGCAGAAAGCGATCTGCTCTGGAAGATCCCCAAGCGAGCACTGGGACGCAGTTCCATGGTAAAGCTTGGTGACCGCATCTACTTCATTGAAGATGGCGCCTTGCTTGTGATTGTTGATGCGAAGACCGGTGAGGAAGTGGCGGAAAAGAAAATCGGACGAATTATGTTCGGTAGTCCGGTCGTTGCTGACGGGCGGATTTATCTGTGCGAGAACACCGGCCGCTTCTATGTGCTGGAGCCGACAGATTCCGGCTTCAACATTGCGGCTCAGACACGGCTGGCGCAGGGTGAAGAAGTCTTCGGATCGGTTGCAATTGCGAACGGACGCATTTATCTGTCGTCGGTAGAGGCACTTTACTGCATTGGTTCCGCAGAATCCCGCAGGACAGATCCGACTGTACCGAATGTCAAACGTAACGAAGTTGAACTGCGTGATCGAAAGATCTCGCAACTGGTTGTCAGTCCGACTGAGACGATGCTGCAGCCAGGTGCAAAGCTGTTGCTGCAGGTGCGTGGTTACAACAGTGCTGGTCAGTTCATCAGTATGGTTGAAGACGCACAGTTTTCCGTCGAGGGTGGCGGCTCTGTGAGTGGCGGTGTCTATACGGCTCCGTCCAGTGGTCCTGCTGGCGTGACGATTAAGGCGACCGCCGGTGAAGCCACCGGATCAGCTCGCACACGAGTGATCCCGGCGTTGCCGTGGAAATTCGACTTCGCTGACGGCAAAGTACCGACAACATGGATCGGTGCCAATTATCGCCACAAGCCGGCTGAGGTGGATGGAGAAGCCGTACTGCGAAAAGTGAATACGATTCCGAAGGGCACTCGTAGTCAGGCGTGGATGGGCATTACCACACCACACGACTATACGATTCAGGCTGATTTTCAGGCAATCACAAATGATGGTCAGCTGCCTGACATGGGGCTCATTAACCAGCGATATACGCTGGACATGATGGGGGCTCAGCGACTGCAGATCCGCTCCTGGACTGCTCGCCTTGAACTGCGTTTTGCAAAGACCATTCCATTTGAGTGGGAAGGCGAAAAGTGGTACACGATGAAGTTCCAGAGCCAGACAAGTGCCGCCGGCGTCACACTGCGAGGCAAGGTCTGGAAGCGTGGCGAGGCTGAGCCTGCAGAATGGCAGATCGAAGCAGCGGATGCGGTTCCGAATCTGGAGGGCAGCCCGGGGCTGTTTGGTAATGCGAAGATCGCTGAATTTCTGATTGACAACGTGATGGTCACCGGCAATGAGTGACCTCGTGTGACTCGGGGGGATGCCACCGAGAGTCAGCATGACAAATCCAGTGCAGCCGGCTGACGGATCAGGGCTGCACAGAGGACTTTTTTTTCAGGGACAGAACAGAAATGTTGAAGACAAATCACTGCATCGCGGCAGCCGTGCTGGCTGCCCTTGTGCTGTCGACGCCGACTATTTCAGCCGAGGATCCAACAAAGTTGGTTCTGGAGCAGATTTCAAAGATGCGAGTGGGCAGTCACGACTGGCCACAATGGGGTGGAAGTGCATCACGCAACAACACACCGGAAGGCAAGAACATTCGTCAATACGGCCCTGAGGTCTTCTTCTGGACGGTCCTAGAGGTCGTCAGGGGCAAGGTCCCAGCACATGCTGTAGAGCGTGAACTCACCAAGATGTACAAGCCAGAGTTGAACACACAGTAACCCTTTAGTGCGCTGGGGTGTTGACCAGTGTTACTTTTGATTATATAATTATGTATAGTGTGAAATTTAGGA
>JALRDR010000812.1 GCA_023262145.1 Planctomycetaceae bacterium
CCGACTGCGGGGTCATCGCAGTGCTTGTGATTGAGGATCCGGCACAGGCGGTGCAACTGGCAGAAAGTCTGCTGGCTGGGGGCGTGCGAGCCATGGAACTCACATTGCGTACTCCGGCGGCTCTTGATTGTCTGCGGGCGATCACAGCAGCGGTTCCTGAAATGCTGGCTGGTGCGGGCACGGTGATCGTGCCGGATCAGATTGCCCAGGTGCAGAATGCCGGTGCAGCGTTTGCTGTTTCCCCGGGGACAAATCCCATGGTGATTCAGGCTGCGGCCACCGCGGGCCTGCCATTTGCTCCGGGTGTCATGACACCAACCGATATTGATCTGGCCATCCAGTGTGGTTGTCGCAGTCTGAAGTTCTTTCCTGCCGTGCCTGCCGGGGGGCTGAGCATGCTGGCCAGTCTGCAGGCGCCATATGCTCATCTGAATGTGGGCTATATCCCGCTGGGGGGGATCTCCGAAGACAATCTGGAGCAATGGCTGCGTCACCCGGCAGTACCTGCTGTGGGAGGCTCATGGCTGGCTCCGCGCCCGCTCATCGAAGCGGGGAACTGGACCGAGATTACCAGAATTGCCGGGCGAGCTGCTGAGATTGTGCGTCGCGTGCGAGCAGGCTGAGTGATTCATTCTGTGCCAGTACTCCGGTCTTCCCGGGCACCCCTGATTACCCAGTCCATCCAGGCGTTACTGTCGGTGAATCTGGTCGAACGAACGAAGCGATTGGTGGGATCAGTCGGAATAAGACGAGCAGTCGGGCCAGCGAGGACGATGAATACACCTGATGTTCCACAGGGAGTGTGGGATGGGCCTGCGTCATCGGTTCAATTGTCAGGACGACAGACATGCGAAGAGTGAGTAGTTGTATTGTCTATGTGATTGCCGTGCTGGCGTTTCATCAGGGTCTCCAGGCGCAGGATGCAGCAGGCACACCCTCCTCTGTGCCGGGGGATGTCCCGACGGGATTTGTTCCCAGTCGCAATGTACTGCAGAAGTTTGCCCCCAAACGAACCGGCGAATCACAGATGCCCTCGGGGGCATTTAATGGCTGGCTCTGGAAGCATCCCGGCACCGATCTGGGTGCTCCCGGTTCATCTGGTGAGGGGTTCCAGCATTTTTCGGCTCCGCTGCATCGCTATTCCGTGTGGTATCGTCCTCGCGCAAACACGCTGAAGACGGAACAGCGTTGCGAGCCGGAGGAATTCCGCCCTCGCGGCTATGCCAATCTGTTTGCAACTCCTTCGGACTGCTATCGCATGGATTATCAGCCTTACTCACTGGGAGACGGCATGTCCATTTATGGTCCAGCCTACATGAAACGAGCTGCAGACCAGCGCTGCAAGACGGACTGTCTGATTGAAGTCGAGTGATTTGAGCCCCTCGCTTCGGCAGCAAGGGAGTGTGGCAGAGCCGATCACAACAATCCCGGTACGACAATCTGAGCACGACAGGGCCAGTCGCGATTTCCCTCTGCAACTTTCGGGGAGTCAGCGTGAGGAGGAGCTGCGCTTGTGAGCAGTGGGGAACAGCAGCCGGAACAGGCCGTCGTAATAGCCGGCGTTGGACTGATCGGTGGATCTGTTGCGCTGGCATTGCGAGCAGCTGCTCCTGCCGTGCGTGTGATCGGAATTGGCCGCAATGCAGAGCGACTTCAGAAGGCGGTCGCAGAAGGCCTGATTGATGAATTTGCCAGTGAACTGCTTCCGGAGCACGGTGTGCACGGAGGCCTGGGGGTGATCTGTCTGCCGGTTGACCGCATCCCGGCAGCCGCTGGACAGTTGCTGAATGCTGGCTGCGATGTGGTTACGGACGCCGGCAGCGTCAAGCAGAATATCTGTACGCAAATGCGTGGCTGTCCGGAATTCGTTGGTGCCCATCCGATTGCAGGCAGTGAGCAGAGTGGATTTGAGCACGCTGCAGGCGATTTGTTTCAGGGGCGCATCTGCGTGGTCTGCCGTGAGGACACGGAGCATGTTGCTGTGCAGCGGACGCTTGCGTTCTGGCAGATGCTGGGAATGACCTGCCGGGTGATGCCTGCGGAGCGGCATGACCGAATTCTGGCGCTCACAAGTCACCTGCCACATATTCTGGCTTCTGTTGCTGCCGGCTGTGTGACGAGCGAACATCTGGAGTTTGTGGGAACCGGCTTCCGTGACACGACGCGGATTGCCGCGGGTGGCGATGAGTTGTGGACATCGATCCTGATGGACAACGCGCCGGCCTGCGTGGCTGCCCTGGATCTGGCGCTGGAGCGATTGAATCGATTTCGAGCTGCTCTGGGCGCGGGTGAAGCCTCCGCGATTCGGCAACTGTGGGGAGAAGCTGCTCAGCTCCGCCGCAGAAAGTGCATCAGCCTCGACATCAATCAAAACGAGGTTCATGCCGAGCGCCGCCGCGCGGTGCGCACAGGCCAAGCCAAAGCCTGAGCCTGCGCC
>JALRDR010000876.1 GCA_023262145.1 Planctomycetaceae bacterium
GGAGTAGGCATCGTTGTCATCAGCTGGAACCCTGCCTGTGGCGGTACGTGCAACACATCGTGCCCGTGGCATCTGCATCGTCACGCCGACTCAGCGCCAGGAAGATGACGCTCCCGAAATTCTCTCCGGAGTTTTTTCCGGGCAGACAACCGGAACCAGCATTGCCATTCTGATCCGGAATCAGGATCAGCGCAGTCGCGATTACTCCGACATCCAGGACAAATACCGACCCGGCCACGCAGACTACACATTCGACGCACGTTATGGATTGCGGGATTATCGCGGCGGCGGCCGCAGCAGTGCCAGGGAAACAACGGCTCGAGTGGCGGCAGGCGCCATTGCCAGGAAACTCATCGCCAGCGAATTCGGCGGGCGAGTACTTTCGTGGGTAAGCCAGATCGGATCGATCAGAGCGACAATCGAACAACCAGAACTGGTCACGCTGCAGCAGGTTGAGCAATTGCCGGATGGCAGCCCGAATTTTGTACGCTGTCCGGATTACGACGCTGCAGCGAAAATGGTGGAACTGATTGATGAGGTGCGTCGGGATACTGATTCCATCGGTGGCGTTGCTGAGATTGTTGCCAGTGGCATTCCTGCTGGTCTGGGAGATCCGGTCTTCGATAAACTCAAGGCAGATCTTGCCAAAGCGCTGTTCAGCCTTCCCGCAGTCATGGGTGTGGAATACGGAAATGGATTTGCCTGCGCCGAATTGCGGGGCAGCCAGAATAACGACATATTTACTTCAGAACCGTCCGCAGACGGTCCACCGATAATTCGCACCGCAAGTAACCGGCACGGAGGAATGCTGGGAGGAATCAGTTCCGGCATGCCGATCATGCTCCGCGCCGCAGTAAAACCAACCAGCAGTCTGGCCAGACCCCAGCCCACCGTCACTCGCGACGGCACTGAGACATCAATCAGCACAAAAGGACGTCACGATCCGTGCCTTCTGCCACGGTTCATCCCCATGGCAGAAGCCATGACGGCGATCGTAATCGCTGACCACTGGCTGCGCTGGAAAGCAATTCGAACTCACTGAAGCGGAGCCACTTTCTGAAGCAAGCCGGTGCCCGCCAACCTGCCGATAACTCCGAGCAACGGGCAGTCCCTGCAACCACAGCAGCTAACTGATAATCTGATGAATTGGCTCACCGTGGTCGATCTCCAGTCGCTTCCGATCCGGTAACTCGAGGCGGCGACTGGATAGCCCCAGCTGATGCAGAATTGTTGCGTGGATATCAGTCACATAGTGCCGATCTGCAACGGCATGAAAACCGATCTCGTCTGTGGCGCCGTGCACCAATCCCCCTCGGATGCCTCCCCCGGCCATCCAGACAGAGAAACCGTAAATGTGGTGATCACGCCCGTCTGCCCCCTGAGTCCCCGGAGTTCTGCCAAATTCCGTGGCAAACAGCACCAGTGTTGACTCAAGCAGGCCACGCTGCCGCAGATCCTTCAGGAGTCCCGCAATTGGCTGGTCCACAGCCAGAAAGTTCCGTTCGTGGTTTGCCCGCAGGCCTCCATGAGCATCCCATGCCCCCGCACCGCCAGCGCCATGCTGCACCTGAATGAACCGCACACCACGTTCAACCAGTCTTCTGGCGGCCAGCATCTGCATCCCGAAATCACGCGTCGCGGGCTGGTCGATTCCGTACAGCTTCAGAATCGACTCCGTCTCATCTTCAAAACTGATTGCTTCCGGCACTGACATCTGCATGCGATACGCCAGTTCATACGCCCGAATCCTTGCTTCCAGAGCAGAATCTGCCGGGTAGTCTTCGGATCGCAGTCGGTTCAGCCGCCCCACCAGGTCAAATCCCAGCCGCTGGTAATCTCCACTCAGATCCGCTGCAGGCTTCGCAAAATCAAGAGGCTTTTGAGGATCGATACGGAGCGGTACTGCATCGTGCTCCGGTCCCAGATAATGCCCGTCTCGCGCATTCCAGTATTCTCTTCGGCCGATCGAAACGAACTGCGGCAGGTTGTCATTCAAAGAACCAAGACCATAGTGCACCCACGCTCCGAGCGTAGGAAATGTCCCGTCCAGATTGTGTCGCCCTGAATGAAACTGTGTCTGCGCTCCATGATTGTCATCGGTGGTGTACATCGAACGCACGACCGCCAGTTCATCGGCACAACTGCCGATGTGCGGTACCCAGTCACTGAACTGCAGACCGCTCTGCCCGTAATTTCGAAACCCAGTCTGCAACGGAAATAACCGATTGCGTTGCTGCCCATTGGCATCATTAATCACTGTCACTCTGGCCAGCCGCAGCTTCTCCGGGCTCTGCACATCAGCAAACGGAGTCTCAGCAATCGTCTTACCGGCATGCCGAGTCAACTCGGGCTTGGGATCAAACGATTCAACGTGAGATACACCACCATTCATAAACAGCCAGATCACACTTGTGGCGGCTGGCTTTCGATGCGGAAGGCCATCGGGAGCCTGCCATGGCTGCTGGGCACCGGCGGTCTCTTTCGAATCAGCCTGCAACATCGCCTGCAGTGCAATGGAAGCCAGCCCCCCGGATCCCATGCGCAGCAAATTGCGGCGATCAGTTGCCACGCTCAGCTTGCTGTTCATCCGAGGTCTCCATTGCATCACGACAATCCCCTCAGGACCCCTCAGGACCCCTCAGGAGCAATCACAAGGCTGACGACCAGACAGCGGTAGGGAACGCTCCCGCAGAATCACTTGCCTCACGCTGGCTGCAACAGGCAAATCGCCCTGGCATCGGCCCCAGCACCCAGACACAGGCAGGCTGCACCAATACACTCGCAGCAGCACTGGATCAGTCTTCCCTGCGACCAGATTCACTCTCCATCCAGCTCCAGCTCCAGTACCTCGATCATTGTATCCAGTCGTGTAATCGAGAGCACACTGCGGATCTCCGCGCAGGCGTTGAACACCTGAACGCAGGGAGTCAGGCCATCGAGCTGCCTTAACGAAACCAGTAACCCAAGCATGCCGCTGGGTAGCATCCTCACTCCCGTGAGATCAAACGCAACGGTTTCACATTCGGCGGCCCGGAGCAGATCCCGAATTGCTGCTCGATAATGAGCCGCATTGAATTCGGAAGGCACATCTTCACCTCCGAAACCGAGCACTGTGGTCCGTCCTGCGGAATAAACCTTCAGGACTCCGTCTACCGTCAGAGCATACTGCTGAGCCCCTGACGCACCCTCATCTTCCCTGCTGTCTGCATTCATCGCACTCAACCTGCTGTGTGTGGATCAGAAAATCAGAACGCCCTGAGCAAGAGCCGGATACCCTGAACATCATCGCTTCGATTCTTATGCGGACGATAAGCCTCTGCGAACGATCTGCTGCAATGCGGCGAACATCGCCCCCCCCCGGCGGCATGATAGCCGGCTGCGCTGAGCGTGTCACTGCCACCGTTTTTGCAGAATAAGCAAAACAGGCCATGTGAATCCTGATGTTTTTTTCCCTCGGCGCCTCGAGTTGGCGGCTCGGTACTTGAGATTCACGAATTCCATCAGCACAATCGGGGCTAATGATTCGGAAAACACTCCGGTCAAGCCGCCTCCCGCTCCAGTTGATCGCGAGAGTTCTCATGTTGCAACGCCGGAAATCCACACCACTCGCTTTGTCCCATCTGCTGCTTGCCGGCATCGCGCTGATCCCGGCTACAGCGCTCGTGACTCAGGGTCATGCTGATGAGCAGCCCCCTGCGAAGGCTCAGACAGAAGCTCCACAGAACGACTCTACTGGCTCAGACCAGGCTGCAGATGAGACTGCAGATCAGAAACGACCCGAAGGTCACTCCATCCACGGTGAAGTATTCAATGACGGACCGCGGCAGGCCGCCGTGCTGATGGATGATGTCGGGGCAGGTGACTTTCAGGTCACCACCGACAACGAGGACGCCAGACGATTTGTTCAGCAGGGGATTGGACAGATTCATGGCTACTGGTACTTCGAAGCGGAACGGTCATTTCGGCAGGCAGCTCAACTGGACGAAAACTGCGCGATTGCGTACTGGGGCATGGCCGTTGCAAATCGCGGCAACAAAAAACGGGCGACCGATTTCATTGAGAACGCTGTCAAACGAAAGGATTCCGCCAGTCGTCGGGAACAATTGCTGATCGAAGCATTCGATCGCTATATCAAGGCGAAGTCAGAAAACGAGAATGAACGCAAGTCACGCAGTGAACGTTACGTAAGTGACATGGAATCGATCCTGCTGGAGTTCCCCGACGATCTTGAAACCAAAGCCCTGCTGTGTGAGTACCTCTGGTCCGGACGCCGTGACGGCCTTCCCAGTCAGTCTGCCCTGGCCGTGAATGCTCTGATTCAGGAAATACTCAACGTCGATCCCCTGCACCCTGTACATCACTTCCGCATTCATTTGTGGGATGGAAAGAAACCAGAACTGGCGCTGGAATCCGCGGCACGAGGTGGTCTGGCAGCTCCGGGAATCGCTCATATGTGGCACATGCCCGGACATATCTATTCCCGTGTCAGGCGGTACCACGACGCAGTCTGGCAGCAGGAAGCATCGGCACGCGTCGACCACGCTCACATGATGAACTATCAGATCCTGCCCGATCAGATTCACAACTTCGCCCACAACAACGAATGGTGCATTCGTAATCTGATTTCGATTGGCCGAGCTGACGACGCGGAAGCTCTGGCGATCAATATGATCAGCCTGCCCAGACACCCTCGCTACAACCAGATCAACGGCTCCGGTAGTTTTCGCTATGGGCACCAGCGACTGATTGATGTGCTGACGGCGTTTGAGAGATGGGAACGCATCGCCGAGCTCAGTGATTCATCCATCCTTCAGAACATTGGGCGTGAAGAAGAGGAACTGAGCCGTGATCGAGCGATTGGGGCCGCCTTTGCAATGCTCGGACGCACAGAAGACGCCAATGAGATTCGTGCCCGACTGGCCGCTCAACACGCAGAAAAAACTGCTGAGCAGGAGAAGGCCGCAGCTGATGCTGAAAAAGCAGCCACGGAAAAGAAGGAAGACGAAAAAGCAATCAAAGCGGCACGCACTGCCGCAGAGCGAAAGTTTTCTGCTGCAATTCGGAACCTCGATCAGGCAATCCAGGAGATTGACGGACGTCTGGCGCTCCAGCGTCAGGAGTACGAGACAGCGGCCGACCTGCTGAACAAAGCTGGTGTCACAGCAGAGCAGCTGGCCCCCGTGCAGTTGCTTGCTGGAAAGACCGATGACGCTCTGAAACAGATCGAACAGCGTGTCTCCGCCAAAGCCAACGAAGTACTCCCGCTCGCTGTCCAGGCAAAACTACTTTTCGACGCCGACCGCAAGGATCAGGCAAAAGCCAGCTTCGAAAAACTCCGCGATATCTCCTCCACAATTGACCTCGACTGCCGTTTGATAAGAATGGCGAATTTAGGGACAGAGTAGCTAATCGGCTCTCCATCTACTCAGGATTAGACCTAGATAACACTGGCCTACC
>JALRDR010000881.1 GCA_023262145.1 Planctomycetaceae bacterium
CCGACTGCGAGGAGTCACAGCCAGCGGCAGCCAACAGCAGGAGCGGCAGCAGGAACAGCAGTTGACGCTGACGCTGTACCTGCCACGGGTGCGGAGTCAGCTGTGGGGATGCCCCGCTGTCGGAACCGGTTCCGGAATGGCAATTTGCCAGCTGGTCGGCGGTACGGCAGGTGCATTGAGAACGGGGCATGGCGATCGGCCGACTGAGAAGATTCCGGTGTGGCGACACTGGCCGAAAGTGGCTGGTTCCCACGACGACGGGGTGAGTCTCTGCCTGCAGGCAGCTGGGGTACATGTTAGCAGAATGATGCGTTAAAGTCTGCGTCTGATTCTGCTGCCGGAGTGAACCGGATGTGTACAGCGAAGCGGTATCAGCGGGGCCGGTAAAACGGTCAGTTCGCAGCGATCTGTGCGAATGCGACGAGATATTTGAGCGGGAAACAAGATGCGGCATCTGAAAGCCACCTGTTATCTGTCCGTACTGTGTTCGGGAGCCACGGCTCTGACGCTGGAAGTACTCTGGCAGCGGCAGTTGTTTCTGGTGCTCGGGGCCAGTGCGCCGGCGACCACAGCGGTACTGACCGCGCTCTTCCTGGGAATTGCGATGGGAAGTCTGCTGGTCGTCTGGGTGGCGGTGCGAGCCGGCCGTCCACTCCGCTGGCTGGCTGCAGTGGAGCTGGGAATCGGGATCTGGGGCATATTGGTGCCGGCATTGCTGCTGTGGTCAGAGCCGATGTATCGGCAACTTGCGGCTTCGCTGCCTGAGGGCAGTCCGCTGGTTTCGCTGCTGCGTTTTGCCATGTCCATTCTGCTGCTGCTGCCTGCAACACTGGGCATGGGGGCCACCATCCCATTGATGGTGTCGGCATTACCGGAACAGATCCGGCAGCGACCGGCAGCCATCTATGGCTTTAATACAGCCGGAGCAGTGGCCGGAAGTCTGTTATGCGGGCTGCTGCTGATTCGCTGGTTTGGCGTTTCTGGTTCTTATCCTGCGGCTCTCGTGCTGAGTATTGCGGCAGCCGGATTCGCTCTGGCGGCTGACCGTTTGTGGAGTCCAGGTCCGAAGACGCAGGCTGCTGACTCGGATACTGCAGTCAGCAGATCGCCTCGTGGTCTGCCGTGGGGATACTTCGCCGTGGGCTGGGCAGCCCTTGGGCTTGAAGTTGTCTGGCTGAGATTTCTGGGGATTGTGAACACAAATTCGTCGGTCACTTTCGCGCTGGGGCTGGCTGCCTATCTGGCCGGGATGAGTGTCGGCAGCCTGCTGGTGTATCCGCAGCTTGTTCGACGCTGCAGTCCGCAGCTGGTTTTTTGTGTCGCCTGCCTTGGTGCTGCACTTGCGACACTGCTGACGTATCCGCTCGTCTTTCTGGCTCCCTGGCTGAATTATTACTGGATTACGGTGCCGGCGGCTGCGGGAACGCTGGCGTGGAGTGATCTGCTGGTCACGGAAACACTTTTGACAGCAGGGGTGATGTTTCCTCCAGCGGTATTTCTGGGCATGGTGTTTCCGGCCGTCTGCGGGAGTTTGAGCGGACCGCCAGTGGTTGTTCACGCGTGGATTGCCAAAGCCGGCTTTATTGGCACGCTGGGTTCCGTGTGCGGAATTCTGACGGTATCCATGCTGATGATCCCGCTGCTTGGACTGCATCTTTCATTGGGTCTGCTGGTGGCAACACTGGTCGTTACGGGACTGATCTTTGTTGTGGCTGCTGCTGACAGCGGTCCGCTGCAACGGCGTCTGCGACTGTGCGGAGGGGTCTGTCTGGTCGGAGTCACGGCTGTCGTTGCGGATTCGCGACCGGCGCTGCGAGAATTCACCTGCGTGCGGCGTGAGGGAGTGTGGGTTGAGCAGTCGATATCGCAGCCCGGGGAAACGGTGTCTGAGATTGTGCGATTTGCTGCCGGTCCCACGGGGACTGTGATCGTGAAGAAAAAGCCGGGGGGTGATCACCTCGTTTATGTGGATGATCAGTTGGTTGCTTCCACCAATATGGAGGCCCGCGTGGATTCGCTGATGCTGGCTCATCTGCCGCTGCTGCTGCATCCGGATCCGCAAAACGAGCTCACGGTCGGGTTCGGGACCGGGGGAACCAGCTACGCCATCACGACCCATGGGATAGAAGCGTGGTGTGTGGAGATTGAGCCGGAGGTGCCAAGGGCAGCCGCCCTGCTCGAGGATCAGAATGCGGGGGTGGTCGGGAATCCGCAATTTCATCTGATCCTGAATGATGCTCGCGATCATCTGGCCATCAGTCCGCGGAAGTATGATGTCATCGCGACCGACGTCACCAATCTGCAATACCGACAGAACAGCAGCCTGTACACACGAGAATATTTTCAGCGGATGCAGGAGCGGCTCAACGCCGGCGGTATCGCCTGTGCGTGGATACCGATGGCGGCAATCACCACACTGGAACTCCAGACGCTGATCAACACGTTTCAGGACGTCTTTCCCCATGCTTCTCTGTGGTTCATGAATCAGACGCACACGAACTTCGGAATTCTGATTGGTACACCAACGGATCTGCAGGTGGATTATGGGCGACTGCAGAGGGGCATGCAGCGGCCCGAAGTGAGTCGCAATCTGGAGCGAATCGGGATTACGGACCCGTTTCAGATCCTGCACAGTCTGCTGCTGGACGAGGCCGGCTGTCGGGAATTCTGTCGCGGTGCCGAACTGCATACGGACGACAGCCCGGTACTGGAATTCAGTTCGCCACTGTCGTTTTATCGGTACAACGATACATTTCGAGACAATCTGCTCGCAGCATTGCGATATCGCCCGCGGGACCTGCGCGGATATGTTGCTGGTCTGCCAGCGGATCGCGATGCGGAGATGGACGCTCACCAGGTGGCCGCTGATTCTTTCTGTCAGGTGCTGGTACAGTTCTACGAATTTCTGATTGCACGTGGTAACGGTGATTCCACAGCTGCGATGCTGGCACTGCGGAATTCGCTGCCATTGGCTGAACGGGGGCTGGAGGCATTACCCGGAGATCGTTCCCGTGAACAGTTTTACGTGGACTTTCTGGAGTTTGCGGAGCAATGGGTCGATGCCGAAACGAACGATCGCTGACGGCTGACTGACTCTCAGGCGTGTCGAATTCCGGGCGTCCTGTATTTGGCGGGGGCAGAGTGGACGGAGCCTGCATTTCTTTGGACAATCCGCGGTATGGTCAGCCGTGCCGTGCACTGTTTCTTCAATGCGGCCTGCTGATCCGGGCCGTTTTCAGTTTGTGGACGGCTCCTGAAGTACCGCATGAGCAAAGCCGACGAAGCTTCCCCAGCCATCGGGCAGCTCCGGATTACGAACGAGTTTTTCAGACGATATCCAACGATGCCGATACGAACCGAGTTTACCGAGATCAGCGTGCTGATTCCGGGATATTCTGTTGACGATCTGTCTTCAGATCTGGCCGAAAAGGAAGCCTCCAGCCTGTGGAACGCCATCAGCTGTGCGTGGCATCCACGGCTGCTGGCGCAGACATCCGCCACTCCGACACTGCAGCATGCCGAAGCCCAGGAGGGCCTTGCAGGTCGTCGCATCGTACTGGTTCCGACGGCGTCTGAATCATGGATGCCGCATGAATGGCGGGATGCGTTTCGCAACCAGCAGCATGTGGTAATTGGCAGTTGTACCGAGCGGGAGGAATGGCTGGCGGCCCTGCAGGATGCGATTCCCGATCCGGTGCCTGACCAGGGTGAAGAGCCGATCCGTGAAGTCGGGGAGCCGTTGCTGGTTGAGGATTTTCTGTCGCTGGGGGCTGTAGTCACAATGCTGCAGTTGCTGAGTCGGCGGCGGCACCACTATGTCGATCCGGATACTTTTCTGCTGGAGCGGGAAGTTCGTGCTGCAGCGGAAGCGTCCTGCACCGGTGACGAACAGTCGACACGCCGCCATCTGCAGGCATGTTTCGATCATCTGCTGGATATTCGTGAACAGGTCTATCCGCAGACATTCTGCATCGTCGATATCTGCCTTGCCGGCACTGAGGATACTGCCGAGAACCTGCTCAATCTTCTGGATACCGGATGTGCGGTCAATCTGATGATTGCCGCACGCGATCTGGTACAGCTCACGGCAGACAGTCCCGGTGTGACAGATCTGCTGCGGCGGCAGTATGCAGCCGGGCAACTGGAACTGCTCTCCGGCCATGACTATGAAACTCGCACCACCATCGGATCGATGGCGACATTAATTCGCGACCTCCGCCGCGGCAGTGAATTGCTTCAGAAGCACTTCGGGATCACTGTGCGGCACTGGGCAAGGAGGCGTTTCGGGCTCACTGCCGCTCTGCCTTCTGTCCTGAAGCTGCTTGGTTTTCGATCGGCCATTCATGTTGCGCTGGATGACGGATTGTATCCCGACAAGGAGCGGGGTCAGTACGAGTGGCAGTCTCCCGGGGGCGACGTAATCGCTGCCTCATCTCGGATTCCCGTGGCCATCGACAGTGCTGCCGGTTTTCAGAGACTGGCCGACTGTTGCAGTGAAAGTATGGCGGAGGACCAGATCGGAGTATTGTTTCTGGCACGCCTCGCCGATGTGCAGTCTCCCTGGCTGCGAACACTGCAGCGGGCCTCAGCCTATGCACCGGTGCTTGGCCAGTTTGTCACGATGGACAAGCTGTGTGAATTGTCAGACGGAGCCCGCCCGGCCGAACGGACGAAGGCATCGGAATATCTTTCCCCGGCACTCATTCACTCAGCAGTACTGCGGACAGAGCCTCCGGTGACCGGTCCCGCGACGCTGCGTCAGTTGCAGCAGCAGCTGGAAGCAACGCGATTTCAGACGGCGCTCGGGCGGCTGATCCGAGTCAACGAGGAGGGACTGGCACCAGATGAAGTGTTGCAGGAGGTGGATGGACGACTGGCCGATCTGGAACTACTGCAGCTGACAGCTCCTGAATCCCCGCAGGAACATTCCCGGCAGATCGAGAGCGAGCTGGCTGCAGTGCGGCAGTCACTCAGCACTCTGCAGCGTCAGCTTGCGGAAATCATGGTCGAGAGAATTCCTTCAACTCCATCTGAAGCACGTGGGTTGCTGCTTGTTAATCCACTGCCGTTTTCCCGCAGCCACGATCTGCAGTGGCCTGCAGGCTGGCGTGATCCGGCCGACGCCGGGGATGCGGCAGAGGCTGCAGAACGCACATCGGCAGGTATGCGATTACTGGTGCGGCTTCCGCCCGGAGGATTCCTCTGGCTGCATGAGTGTGCAGCAGGTGGCAAGCCACAATCGTTGACTCAGGCGGGACGGCGGGAACCACCGCTGGCAGAATCACTGGTCCTGCGGAATCGACATTTCGAAGTGACATTAAGTGAACGCACTGGCGGGATTGCTCAGATCGCGTGGCATGGAAAACGCGGCAACCGCCTCAGCCAGCACTGTACGTTCCGATTTGAGCGGGAGCTGACGGTCGGTGAAGACAAGCACGGAGAGCCTCAGAAGACGGCATACGCGGTACCTCGGCTGGTCAGTCAGCGGGTTCTGCGATCGGGGCTGGTCTTTGCTGCAGTAGAGACTGTTGCAGAGATTGTTTCACCGCAGGACGGTCACTTGCTGGGGCGAATTCGTCAGACGACTGAACTCGATCGCGTGCGGCCCGCTGTCTGGATCAGAGTGCAGCTGGAAGAACTGGCCGAGCCGGTGAAGGGGAATCCGTGGCTGGCTGCATGGGTGTCAAGATTTGCCTGGGAGAATGAAGCTGCTGCCATCAGTCGCAGTGTGCTGGGGCAGGCTGCCGGTTTTCGCATGGAACGAATTGAATCGGCAGACTATGTGGAAGTAGCCGACGGTGATCAGCGATTTGCGATCGCTGCAGAAGGCCGCCCGTGGTTTCGCCGATCCGGACGGCATATGCTGGACGCACTGCTGGTGTGTGAGGGCGAATCAAGTCGTGAGTTTGTGTTTCGGGTGGATTTCGATGAGCCGCATCCGCTGAAGACTGCAGAAGAAATGCTGACACCGGTTGTCAGCGTTGAGACCGTCGGGAGATTGCCGGAGGGGCTGAAGCAGAGCTGGATTCTGGGATTATCCCTGCGGTCCGTGCAGCTGGTCATTGCGGAGTTTAAAAAAGGTGATGCTGACGGAAAGGAATCCCTGCGGGTAATTCTGAACGAGACGGAAGGACGTACGGGCGACTGTCTGATTCGTACTGCGCGACCTGTTCGCCAGGCACTGATTTGTTCCGCCGATCCGGACGATCCACCACACTTGCTGACGACATCCGAAAAGGGAGTCTTCGTTCCCATGAATCCGCGACAGGTGCGGGAAGTGGAACTGCAGTTCTGACGTGTGCACGAATCCTCGGCTGTTGTTCCGGCAGCCAGGCCGGAATACAGGCAGTCAGGCAGGAAGAAAAGGAGCGGGGGGTGGTCCTCTGCACCAGCGATCCGGACAACGACCATGCAGGAGAAACAAGATGGCTACCAGGCGACAGTTTGTGCAGTGTGCAACAGCAGCAGCAGCGGCCGCGATACTGCCTGCAGCTGACGCGGCTGTTCCAGTGACTGCAGCTCCGGCATGGAAATCGGGAGACTGGCCGTGGTGGCGCGGTCCGCTGCACAATGGAACTGCAGAATCCGGTCAGCAGGTTCCGCAGTCGTGGTCAGCGGAGAGCGGAATTGTGTGGCGGACAGCGGTTCCCGGCCGCAGTCATGGCTCGCCAATTGTGGTGGATGATCAGGTGGTGGTTGAGATCGCTGATTCTGAGCGACAGGTTCAGTCACTGCTTTGCCTCGATCGACGCACTGGCAGCAGAGTGTGGGAGTCGGTGATTCATGAAGGCGGACTGGATGTGAAAGGGAACAAGAAGTCGTCGATGGCTTCCGGATCCGCGGCCTGTGATGGTGAGCGTTTCTTTGTCAATTTTCTGAATGGCGATTCCGTCTATCTGACCTGTGTGGATCGCAAGGGAAAACAACAGTGGCAGGTGCCCGTTTCAGCCTACGTCAACCATCAGGGATTCGGAGCGTCCCCGCTGCTTTGGGAAGATCTCGTCTATTCCGTGGCCGACAACAAAGGCGGAGGCGCGATTATTGCGGCCAGTCGGGAAACTGGTGAAGTTGTCTGGAAACGGGAACGCCCGGCTGTTCCCAATTACTCGTCTCCGGTGATCTTCGACGTAGGCGGACGTGTGCAGTTGTTTCTGACCGGCTGTGATCTGGTCACCAGCCTGAATCCGCTCACCGGAGAAGTCCTGTGGGAGATTCCGGGGGCGACGACAGAGTGTGTAACGACCACTGTCACTGATGGCAGGCATATCTACACCAGCGGCGGGTATCCTCGCAATCACGTTGCGGCCGTGGCGGCTGATGGCTCCGGGAAGATTGTCTGGGAAAACGGAAGTCGAACGTATGTTCCGTCGATGCTGATTCACGAGGGAACGCTCTTTGCCGTGCTGGACGCTGGTGTGGCGATGTGCTGGGACAGTGCCAGTGGAGAAGAACTGTGGAAGGGACGCATCGGCGGCACCTTCAGCGGTTCACCGGTTCTCGTTAACGATCAGATTCATGTGACTGATGAAAGTGGCAGGACGACGATCTTCCGAGCTTCACGAGATGCATTCGAAGTGCTTGCTCAGAACCAGCTTGGCGATGAGGTGTTTGCGACGCCGGCAATCTGCGGTAACCGCATTTACACGCGAATTGCCGAGACAAAAGAC
>JALRDR010001090.1 GCA_023262145.1 Planctomycetaceae bacterium
GTGGATACTGCTTATCAGTCAGCCCTCGGCCGGCCGATTACAGACGAAGAACGGCAACTGATGCTGGACTTCATCAGTCAGCAGACCATGTCCCGAGCTACCGACGCCGCTGCAGGATCGCTCGCTCTGCGAGACTTCTGCCACCTTGTTCTGTGCATGAACGAATTCATTTACGTCGACTGAAGAAGTCGCCGGTTCTGTCTGTTTTACCTGGCACCGTATCCGTACACCACTTTCCTACGACGTCACACTCAGGACCTATCACTATGTCCCAGCACTTCTCACCCGCTGATTCGCGACGCAGCTTTCTGCAACATGCCGGTCTCGGATGCGGATCCGTGGCTCTGACCACTCTGCTGCACCAGCAGGGAATCCTTGCTGCGGAAAACAACGCTGGCAATCCGCTGGTCGCAAAACCTGCTCCTGCAGCACCCCGAGCAAAAGCGGTCATCTGGCTGTTCCAGACCGGCAGCCCCTCTCAGGTCGACACGTTCGATTACAAGCCGGAATTACAGAAACGGGACGGCACAACGCTGGCCGGGGCCGATCCCAAAACCGGTTTCTTTACCACCAGCGGCAAATGTCTGAAGTCTCCGTTTCGATGGGCACAGCACGGACAGTCCGGCGCGTGGACATCGGAAATTTTTCCGAATATCTCGCAGCATGTGGACGACATCGCCTTTGTCTATTCCTGCTACTCACAGTCCAATAACCACACACCAGCCATGCTGGAATTCAATTCCGGTATGATCCGCCAGGGATTTCCCAGCATGGGATCGTGGCTCACCTATGGCCTTGGCAGCGAGAACTCCAACCTGCCCGCCTACGTTGTGATGCATGGTACCAAGCCACGAGGCGGTGATCCGATCTGGTCGTCCGGATTTCTGCCATCTGTTTATCAGGCCACCTCGCTCGATCCGCGCGGTGAGAAGCCTATTGCCAACCTGCAGCAGCCAGCTGAACTTCCGGACCAGCAGCAGCGAACCCTCCTGAACGCACTGCGGTCGGTAAACGCGCGTCATGCCCAGGAACGCCCGTTTGACCGCGACCTCAATGCGCGACTGGAATCATTTGAACTTGCTTACCGTATGCAGACCTCGGCGCCGGAGGCCTTTGATCTGACGCAGGAGCCGGATCACATTCAGGAGCTCTACGGGCTGAATCGCGCCGAATCGAAGGACTACGGCCGCCAGTGCCTGATTGCCAGACGACTCATTGAGCGGGGCGTTCGATTTGTGCAGATCTTCGCTGCCTGTCCCAACACGCCGGGCGGGGCAGTCAGCGATGTC
The DNA here is from genome assembly GCA_023262145.1 of Planctomycetaceae bacterium. Lineage (GTDB taxonomy): Bacteria > Planctomycetota > Planctomycetia > Planctomycetales > Planctomycetaceae > SXXK01. The sequence goes on from JALRDR010001090.1 coordinate 1,290, forward strand.
CCCTGGGATGCACACAACGACATCAATGGCAATCACCGCGCATGTGCCTCGACTGTTGATCAACCCACCGCTGCCCTGCTCACAGACCTGAAACAACGCGGCCTGTTTGATGAAACGATTGTCATCTACGGCGGGGAATTCGGACGCACTTCGGATTCTCAGGATGTCGGCGGACGCGACCATAACCCCAATGCATTCACCACATGGTTCGCCGGAGGCGGATTCCGAGGCGGAACTCAGTATGGCGCCTCAGATGAATTCGGCTACAAATCCGTCGAAAACCGCGTCAATGCGCATGACATCCACGCTACTGTCCTGCACCAGATGGGCATCGACCATACTCAGCTGACCTATCGTTTCAACGGACGCGACTTCCGACTCACCGATGTCTCCGGAGAAATTCTGCACGATATCCTTGTCTGATCCTGTATGATCGCAATGACAGCATCGCTCATCCAGCATTCCGACAATCCACTGCATATCGCAATTCGTTACTCCCAATCTTATCAGGCATTGGCAGCGTCAGCGAACGATCGTGGAAAGGCAGAGCTCAGGGAATCTGCACCAGTGCGGAACGAATAACATACAGTGAATCCTGGTCACGCATGCATTTGGCCCGGTGGCCAACATGCGGCACCCTGACCGCGGCTCGTTGCTTCTCACTCAAATAATGCAGCCACTCCGTTCATTTCATCACGCGCGTTGCTGCATTGCCTGATTCAACGGAAGCTGCGGAAGTCCATCAGCACCGAGATAATCCACCCGTCATGGATTCCCGATCAGAAGGCACCGCCGTGGCCCGGAAGCACTCCCCCAATGATGGAATTCCAGATGCAACCCTGACCTCAGCGTCCACGCCACGCAACACACAACGTCCGTGGCTCAGAAATCAGGAATTCACGTCAATGCAGCAGACTGTGTCATCACTGTTTCCTGCAGATTGTTGATTACCAGGGGCAACTCAGAAATCCACGTTGAGTTAATGGGGGCCGCTTCAGATGACGTGAGTAGAATAAATGCCGCTCCCTCAGCATTCGTCCCCAATGAAGTATTCGCATCAGACGATCCATGAAACTTGAATTCACACACCATCAGCAACGCTATTCGGCTGATACGACCCAGGCCACTTCGCTTGCCATCCCCCTGCAGTTTGACGGGCCTCAGCCAAACCACTTCGGCACGGATCGGGCCGTCCGCCAGACACTGCGGCTTGGTGACTTCGTCGGCGATACGAAAATCGGCGGAAGCTGCAATGTGGATCACCTTCGCCTGATTCCGCACTGCAACGGTACCCACACTGAGACCGTGTCCCACATCATCAATGAACACATTGATGTCGGGCACGCGGCCAAGGAGACGCTGTCCGTCGCCGCCCTCATCACCGTGCCCTGTCGTCGATCAACCGAAACGGACGAAAGCTACCGCCCGAATCTCGAAGTCATGGACCTGCTCATCACCGCTCGCGACCTGCAAAGACAACTGCAGCCGTGGATATCAGTCAGTCCTCAGGCCCTGATCATCCGCACCCTGCCCAACACCCCGGACAAACAGATGCGGCAGTATGCGGAAGGCCAGCAGCCGGCCTTCTTTACTGTGGAAGCCATGCAGTACATCGACTCTCTGGAAATTCAGCACCTGCTGGTTGATCTGCCATCCGTCGACCGCATGTACGATGATGGCCTGCTGACCTGCCACCATCTCTTCTGGCATGTCCCCGAAGGCTCGCACACACTCACACCCGAAACACGCCAGGAACGCACAATCACGGAAATGGTGTTTGTACCCGAGCAGCTGAACGACGGCCTTTACCTGCTCAACCTGCAGATTCCGTCCTTCGCGACAGATGCAGCGCCTTCACGCCCGGTTATCATGCCGGTGGAAAAACATTAACTCATGCGGACTGCATCATCCTGCTGCAATCCGCCGCCACTGCAGATGTCCTTCCAGCCC
>JALRDR010001071.1 GCA_023262145.1 Planctomycetaceae bacterium
ACGTCGGTCCAGACCACGGCATGAAAACCACCGTAGGTTGTGTAGACGACCACCATCACGCCAAAGGCGATCAGGCAGAGCAGATAGGCAGCGTCGATGGGGTTGCCCTGTGAATCGGCCAGAAAACTCCATGCGGGCATCACATCGCCCAGCCACGTCGTTGTTGACTGAAATACGCTGACACCTTCAAGCAGTGTCGCCAGAATGACGCTGCCCGCTTTGAACTGGGCGACCAGATTGAAGACCAGAAAAAAGACAATAAGTACAGTAGACAGCAGCCCGAGTCCCGGACTGTTGAATCGATCTCGCAGAACGTCCGGTACGGTGATCGCGCCCGAAATACGTCCCACCTGATTGATGCGTTTTCCAATCAGCCCCATCGTACAGATTGGCACCACCATGTAACTGCCGATCCAGAGGGCGAGGATCCAGCCATGGGTATAAATCTTTGCCGGAAAGCCCGTAAAGCTTCCGCCTGATGCGCTGGTGGCAGCAAAGGTCAGAGCAAAGGCCCACATTCCAAGCCCGCGACTTCCCAGAAAGTACTCGCTCAGAAAACTTCGGCCACGGAGCAGACGGTTCGCCATCGCTGCGATGCCGAAGACTGCCAGCGTGTAAATAATGAACGTAATCAGTGCGGCATTGGAGTTTGAGACCATTTGAGCCGGGGCTGCAGTGTTCATGTGAGGTCCCCCACCGACAGTGCAGACTGTTCGGGTTCAGCATCTTCCGGAGCTTCACCGAGATCGTCGTCCCGGATACAGGACAGGCACAGGAAAATTGTGGCCAGACTGCAGACGCCCCATGGAGCGGCGATACCCCAGAAGACCCACGACGGCATCCCCATGACAGTTTGCAGCTGTTCAGGATCATCCGGTGGCTGATAGCCAAAGGTGTAGCAATATGGAACCGTCCACAGCAGTGCTGCAAACCACAGGCCTGCAATCACGATCGCTTCGCGGCGTGAATTCAGGAATACGGGGTCTTCTTCGAGCTCGTTCATGCCGCCAGGTTAACCCAGAACGAGGAAGAAATCCAGCGCGGGGAAGATTGCGGGAAAGTTGTAACTCAACCTGCAGCGAGTTTGCGCAGGGAATTGACGTTGGTCCCGTGGCTGAACAGCAGATTCGTCATTGGCGGGAAGGAGTGTCAAAATCCAGCAGTACCTGCCCCTGCTGTGGCAGCGAACTGAGTGCCTTCTGGAGTTTGGTTCGCGCTCGAGCTGCATCCGGCGAGTGATCCGCGTCCGGAAGGACTGGTTGTTTCTCCAGGACATCCGTGGTGATGTTGAATAACTGACCGTCGTCATACAGCTTCCAGACCTGATCGCGCACGAAATGGCGAGGCTGGGATCGTTCCGGACGGGGATTGTAATAGCAGGAAATCCACTCGCGCGGTGTCCCCTTTTTGCCTTGCAGCTGAGGCAGAAAACTCTGGCCGTCGAGACCGGCGGGGACGTCAATTCCGCATGCACTCAGCACTGTGGGCAGGAAATCAGAAAAGTCGACCAGATCACTGCAGACCCGGGCCTGTGGGCTGGTTCCCGGCCACAGTGCAATGCAGGGTACTCGAGTTCCCGCATCGGTGGTGCGGCCTTTTCCTCCTTTGATTTCGACACCATGAAGTGTCGAGGTGATGGAGGTGTTTGTACCGTTGTCACCGATAAACAGAATCAGCGTGTTTTCTGCGATGCCATGTTTTTCCGTGGCGTCGACCAGCCGGCCGACCAGCTTGTCCATGTACACCACCATGTCCTCGAAATTCTGCTGCCGGTTTTTGCTCTCAGCAGACTCACTGTCGGGTGTCGGAACGAAGGGATTATGCACCAGGATCATCGGATAGTAGGCGAAGAAGGGTGTGTCGTGGTGCTGCTCAATGAAACGTACCAGATAATCGGTTGCCACATCGGGGCCGTAGTGCGATTTATCGAATTGAGTGTTGGTGCCATCAATCCACATCAGTGGACTCTGAAACCGTTCACCAAGTCGATCGACCTGCCAGAGGCAGATGTTTTCAAAGCCGGCATCCTGAGGCCAGGTGCCCTTGCCGCGAAACTGTTCTGCATAGTGTTCGGCACCGAGCAACTGCCACTTGCCGGCGATGGCGGTCCGGTAACCAGCTTCTCTGAAGTACTGACCGATCGTTTTCTGGTCCTTGCGAAGCACGGAGAACGCTGCGTAGTTGCGGACATTCGACAGCCCGGTCATCAGCTTGACTCGACTGGGAGTACAGAGTGGCTGGGAATAGCAGTGGTCAAAACGAATTCCCTGAGCAGCCATGCGATCGATATTGGGCGTGCTGTACTGCCTGCTGCCGTAACAGCCGAAGCATTCATAGCCGATATCATCCGCCATGATCAGGATCACGTTTGGTCGGGAATCTGTGCCGGCAGATGCTGTCAGACAGGATGCGATGAGCAGGGGCAGGAGCAGGCAGTGGCGGAGAGGTGAGTGACGCAAGAAATCCTCCGGGTGTTACAGAAGAAATGACGAGACCGATTTTGCCGAGAACAGGTCAGGGGCAGCAATCGGGAGGACGGGCAGTTCCGGAGTCAGAGCTGATGGTCACTGCGCCTGCTGCCTGGCGGTGAGGATGACAGGTGGCCGGTGCAGGTGTCAATCAACACCGGATCTGCTGCAACACCTGAAACGGGCTTTCCGTGGTCGGGGCAGTGACGCCAGCCCCGGCAGCTTTGCGATGATTCCGCAGGTTCAGGCCGACCGTGGTGCCGTTACTGGTTCGCGGTGTTGTGTGAGGTGCAGCAGGGCTTCACGAATCTTCGGGAAGCGGAATTCAAACGCCTCCTGTTCCAGCCGCCTGGAATGGACATAGCGACCGTAGAGAGCCAGCTCCGGGTCTGTGCGCAGCAGCAGCGGTGCGGCGATGCGAACCATCCATTCGGTGGCGGGCAGTCCGAAGGGAATGCGGAGTGCTCGACGGAGTTCACTCATGAATTCGATCTGTGAAACCGGCACGGGAGCAGATGCGATGTAGGTTCCCTGCATGGACTGATTCTCAAGTGCTCTCTGGAAGAGTCTGTTCATGTCGGTTTCATGGATCCAGCTCATGCCCTGGGTGCCACTGCCAACTCGGCCGCCAAGTCCCAGTCGCACGAGTGGCATCAGTCGGTTCAGTGCACC